>JACXUX010000222.1 GCA_014763725.1 Rhodobacterales bacterium | reverse complement strand
GGCCCCCGCACCGGCCCCCGCACCGGCCCCCCTTGCGGCGGGCTGCGGGGCGGGCCTACATTCGGCCAAACGACACGGATCACCCATGCGGATCGGCATCCTGCAGACCGGCCACGCGCCCGACGCCCTGATCGGGCAGTCGGGCGATTATCCCGCCATGTTCGCCCGGCTGCTGGACGGCTACGGCTTCACCTTCCGCGCCTGGGCGGTGGTGGACATGGACTTCCCCGCCAGCATCCACGACGCCGATGGCTGGCTGCTGACCGGCAGCCGCCATGGCGCCTATGAGGATCTGCCCTTCATCCCGCCGCTGCAGGCCTTCATCCGCGATGCCTATGCCGCGGGCGTGCCGCTGGTGGGCATCTGTTTCGGCCACCAGATCATCGCCCAGGCGCTGGGCGGCCGGGTCGAGAAATTCGCGGGCGGCTGGGCGGTGGGGCCCACCGCCTATGATTTCGGCGGCGAGACCGTCACGCTGAACGCCTGGCACCAGGACCAGGTGACCGAACTGCCCCCGGGCGCGCAGGTGGTGGCCACGAACGACCATTGCCGCAATGCCGCGCTGGTCTATGGCGACCGCGCCCTGACCGTGCAGGCGCATCCCGAATTCTCGCCCGACTTCCTGGGCGGGCTGATGCGCACCCGCGGCCGCGGCGTGGTGCCCGGTCCGCTGCTGGATGCCGCCGCCGCGCGGCTGGACACGCCGCTGAACGACCGCGCGATCGCCGACCGGATCGCCCGCTTCTTCCTGCAACCCCGCCCCAACCGGACCCCCGTGTGACCCATGTCGAAATGGACCGACAAGATCCCCGAAGCCGCCCGCGAATTCATCGCCGGCCGGCGCCTGGACGAGGTGGAGTGCATCGTGCCCGACATCGCGGGCGTGGCGCGCGGCAAGGCCATGCCGGCCAGCAAGTTCGCCAAGCAGGCCAGCTTCTTCCTGCCCAACTCGATCTTCCTGCAGACGATCACCGGGGAATGGGCCGACAACCCCTCGGGCGCGTTCACCGAACCCGACATGATCCTGGTGCCCGACTACGACACCGCGACCGCCGCGCCCTGGACGGCGGACGTGACGCTGCAGATCATCCATGACGCCCAGGACGCCCGGGGCGCCCCCGTGCCCACCAGCCCGCGCAACGTGCTGCGCCGGGTGGTCCAGCTGTATAACGCCGAAGGCTGGCAGCCCATCGTCGCGCCCGAGATGGAATTCTACCTGGTCGCCCGCAACATCGACCCGAACATGCCGATCCAGCCGCCGATGGGCCGGTCGGGCCGGCGCGCGGCGGGCAAGCAGGCCTATTCGATGAGCGCGGTCGACGAATACGGCAAGGTCATCGACGACATCTACGACTTTGCCGAGGCGCAGGGGTTCGAGATCGACGGCATCCTGCAGGAGGGCGGCGCAGGCCAGGTGGAGATCAATCTGGCCCATGGCGACCCGGTCCGGCTGGCCGACGAGATCTTCTTCTTCAAGCGCCTGATCCGCGAGGCCGCGCTGCGCCACGACTGTTTCGCCACCTTCATGGCCAAGCCGATCGAGGGCGAACCGGGCTCGGCCATGCACATCCACCATTCGGTGGTGGACACGAAAAGCGGCAAGAACATCTTTTCCGACCGCAAGGGGGCCGAGACCGAGGCCTTCCTGCACTTCATCGCCGGGATGCAGAAGCATCTGCCCGGCGCGGTCGCGCTGCTGGCGCCCTATGTCAACAGCTATCGCCGCTATGTCCCCGACTTTGCCGCGCCGATCAACCTGGAATGGGGCCACGACAACCGCACCACCGGCCTGCGCGTGCCGATTTCCGGCCCCGAGGCGCGCAGGCTGGAAAACCGCCTGGCGGGGATGGACTGCAACCCCTATCTGGGCCTGGCGGCCAGCCTGGCCTGCGGCTATCTGGGCCTGAAGGAGGGGCACCCGCCCCGCCCCGAATGCACGGTCGACGCCTACAATCTGGAAACCGACCTGCCCTACAACCTGGGCGATGCGCTGGACCTGCTGGAAGAGGACACCGCCCTGCGCGACGTGCTGGGGCCCGAGTTCTGTTCCGTCTACGACAGCGTGAAGCGCAACGAATACAAGGAATTCCTCCAGGTCATCAGCCCCTGGGAACGCGAACACCTGCTGCTGAACGTATGAACCTGCTGCATGCCAACGACCTGCCGGGGGAATATCCCCGGTCCTATTACGCGGCCACGGCCACGCCGCTGCCGCCCTTTGCCCCCCTGCGGGGCGCGGTGCGGGCCGATGTGGCGATCCTCGGCGCAGGCTTCACCGGCCTGTCGGCGGCGCTGCATCTGGCGCAGCGCGGCTATCGCGTCGTGGTGGTCGAGGCGCATCGCGCAGGCTGGGGCGCCTCGGGGCGCAACGGCGGCCAGGTGGGGTCGGGCCAGCGGCTGGAACAGGACCAGCTGGAGGCGATGGCCGGACACGGGGCCGCCCGCGCGCTCTGGGACATGGGCCAGGACGCCAAGACGCTGGTGCGCCGGCTGATCGAAGATCACGCCATGCCCGTCACCTTTCACCCCGGCATCGCCCATGCCTGCTGGCACGACCCCGAGGTGACCCATGCCCGCCACATGGCCGAGAAGCTGGCCCGCGACTACGGCTATGACCAGATCGAGCCGCTGGACCGCGCGGGCATCGGCCGGCTGATCGGGTCGCGCGTCTTTGCCGGCGGCGACATCGACCGCGGCGCTGGCCACATCCACCCGCTGAACTTTGCCCTGGGGCTGGCCCGGGCCGCGGCCGCGGCGGGGGCGGTGATCCACGAAGGGTCCGAGGTCACCCACATCGACCCCGGCCAGCCCGCCACGCTGCACACGGCGCAGGGCAGCCTGACGGCCGAACATGTGATCCTGGCCGCCAACGGCTATCTGGGCGGCCTGATGCCCGACATCGCGGCGCGCGTCATGCCCATCAACAACTTCATCGTCGCCACCGAACCGCTGGGCGCGCGCGCGGCCCGGGTGCTGGCCGAGAATGTGGCCGTGGCCGACACGAAGTTCGTCGTGAACTACTGGCGGCTCTCGGATGACGGGCGGCTGTTGTTCGGCGGCGGCGAAAGCTATGGCTGGCGCTTTCCCCGCGACATCGTGGCCACGGTGCGCAAGCCGATGCTGCAGATCTATCCCCAGCTGGCCGATGTGCGCATCGACCACGCCTGGGGCGGCACGCTGGCCATCAGCCTGACGCGGATGCCCTGCTTTCGTCGGGTCACGGGCAACATCCTGTCGGCCTCGGGCTATTCGGGCCACGGGGTGGCGCTGGCCACGCTGGCCGGCCAGATGCTGGCCGAAACCGTCGCCGGCACGGCCGAGCGGTTCGACGTCATGGCCCGCCTGCCGCAGCCGCGCTTTCCCGGCGGGGTGGCACTGCGCTGGCCGATGCTGGTGGCCGCGATGACCTGGTATTCGCTGCGCGACCGGCTGGGCCTGTAACGGCCGCATGACAGGGCGTGACCCGCCCGCCACGCCGGGGCCCGCCGCCCGCCTGCGGGCTTGGCGCGCAGGCCAAAGCCGCCTACAGATTTCCTGAAGACGGCTTTCAGGAAAGGTGCAGGCATGGCCCCCGACGGACGCATCGCGCCCCCCGATGTGCAACAGGCCGAACCGATCCCTGACGCCGCCCGGGACGAGATCGACCGCCTGCTGACCTCGGGCGACCTGTTCCGCTATACCGCGCCCCAGGATGCCCCGGTCTGCCGGCTGGAATCCGAATTCGCCGCCCTGATGGGCGTGCGCTATGCGCTGGCGGTGTCGTCCTGTTCGGCCGCGCTGTTCCTGTCGCTGCGGGCGCTGGACCTGCCCCCCGGCGCGCGGGTGCTGGTGCCGGCCTTCACCTTTGCCGCGGTGCCCTCGGCCATCGTGCATGCGGGCTGCGTGCCCGTGCTGGTCGAGGTGGGGGACGACCTGCGCATCGACCTGGACGATTTCGCGGCCAAGCTGCCGGGCGCGTCGGCCGCGATGATCAGCCACATGCGCGGCCATACCTCGGACATGGATGCGATCTGCGCGATGTGCGACACGGCCGGCGTCCCGGTGGTCGAGGATGCCGCCCATTCGCTGGGCACCCGATGGCACGGCCGCAAGATCGGCACGATCGGGCGCATCGGCTGCTTCAGCTTTCAGTCCTACAAGCTGGTGAACGCGGGCGAAGGCGGGATGCTGATCACCGACGACCCGGAACTGGCGGCGCGGGCGGTTATCATGTCGGGCGCCTACGAACACAACTGGAAGAAGCACCCGGGGCTGCAGAACAGCTACATGCTGTGGCAGAACCGCCTGCCGCTTTACAACATGCGGATGCAGAACCTGTCGGCCGCGGTGATCCGCCCGCAGCTGCCGCTGGTCGAGGACCGCGTGGCCCGCGGCCGGGCGAACCACGACCGGGTGGCCGCGCGGCTGGACGCCAGCCCCTGGCTGGCCGTGCCCCCCGCCCTGCCGGGCGAGGATCGCGCCCCCGATTCGATCCAGTTCCGCCTGGCGGGCGACTGGACCGATGCCCAGGTGCGCGACTTTGCCGCCGCCGCCGCCGCGCGCGGGGCGCCGGTGCAGATCTTCGGGCTCAGCCCCGACAATGCCCGCGCCTTCTGGAACTGGCAGTTCCTGGGCGACCTGCCCGACCTGCCGAAGACCCGCGCCATGCTGATGCGCACCGCCGACGTGCGCCTGCCCGCGCGCCTGTCGGACGAGGAGTGCGACCTGATCGCCGACGCCCTGGCGGGCGCCGCGGCCGCCGCCCGCAGCTAGCCGCAGACCGCCAGCCGACCCGCCAGCCAGGGGTGGCGCGCCAGCGCGGGCGCCACCACCTCGTCCTGCAGCAGCGGCCGCAGCAGGCCCGCCACCACCCCCGCCAGATCGTCCAGCG
>JACXUX010000221.1 GCA_014763725.1 Rhodobacterales bacterium | reverse complement strand
TCCCCCGCCACCCTGCCCCCGCAAGATCGCAGATCCCCATGGCCCATGCCTATGAAACCGGCCGCCTGAACCTGCCCTTCGTGGGCATCGCCACCTTCGGCAAGCGCCCCTATGTCCAGGACTGGTCGCGCCTCACGGCCGATGTCGCGATCCTGGGCGCGCCCTTCGACATGGGCACCCAGTTCCGCGCCGGTGCCCGCTTCGGCCCGCGCGCGGTGCGCGAGGCCTCGACCCTCTTCAGCTTCGGCCATGCGGGCGCCTATGACCATGAGGACCACGTGACCTATCGGGGCCCCGAGGTGCGCATCGTCGACATCGGCGATGCCGACATCGTCCATACCGATACCGAAACCAGCCACGCCAATATCGAAACCGGCGTGCGCGCGATCCTGGACGCGGGCGCGCTGCCGGTGGTGATCGGCGGCGACCATTCGGTCAACATCCCCTGCATCCGTGCCTTTGCCGGGCGCGGGCCGATCCACATCCTGCAGATCGACGCGCATCCGGATTTCGTCGATGTCCGCCACGGCGTGCGCCACGGCCACGGCAACCCGATGCGCCGCGCGGCCGAACAGGACCATGTGACCGGGATCACCGCGCTGGGCATCCGCAATGTCAGCTCAACCACGCACGAAGGCTATGTCGCCGCCCGCGCCATGGGCGACGACATCCTGTCGGTGCGCCAGGTGCGGCGGCTGGGGGTGCAGGGGGTGATCGACCGCATCCCCGCGGGCGCCGCGCTTTACATCACCATCGACATCGACGGCTTCTGCCCCTCGATCGCGCCGGGCACGGGCACGCCCAGCCACGGCGGGTTCCTGTATTACGAGGTGCTGGAAATCCTGCAGGCCGCCGCCCTGCGCCATCAGGTGGTGGGCATCGACCTGGTCGAGGTCGCGCCCGACTACGACCCCACGGGGTCGACCGCGATCCTGGCCGCGCAGGTGCTGCTGAACCTGCTGAGCTTCGTCTTTCACGGCCGCGCCCTGCGCGCCGCGGGCTGAGCCCGCCATGCAAAACGCGCCCCCCGGACGGGGGGGGGGGCGCGTCCTGCCTGGCCAGACCGGAGGGGGTCAGTTCGCCATGGCAAGCTGCTTGGGCAGGCGGAAGGTCCAGACCATGCCGCCCTGGTTCAGGTAGTTCACCTTCTTGGCGACCTCACCGCCCCAGAGCGGGACCGCCCCGCCCCAGCCCGAGACGACCGAGACATACTGCTCGCCGTCCATTTCCCAGGTGATGGGCTGGCCCACGATGCCCGACCCGGTCTGGAAGGACCACAGCACCTCGCCCGTCGTGTCGTCGAGCGCGAGGAACTCGCCCTCGGGCGTGCCGAAGAACACCAGGCCCCCGGCCGTCGTCATCACGCCGCCCCAGAGCGGGGCCTCGTTCTTGTATTCCCACTTCCACTCGCCGGTCATCGGGTCGATGGCCTTCAGGCTGCCGATATGGTCTTCGTAGTCCGGCTTGATGGTGAAGCCCGCGCCCAGATAGGCCGCGCCCTTCTTGTAGCTGATCGGCTCGTTCCAGATGTCCATGCCCCATTCGTTCGACGGCACATAGAACAGCCCGGTGGTCTGGCTGTAGGCCATGGGCATCCAGTTCTTGCCGCCCAGGAACGACGGCGAGGCGAAGATCACCTCGCCCTTGGCGCCATCGGCCGAGGCGGCCGGGTTGCCGGGGCGGTTCTCCTCGACGAAGATCGGGCGGCCCGTCTCGTCGATGCCGCTGGCCCAGGTGATGTCCTTGACGAAGGGCCAGGCGTTCAGGAACTTGCCGTCCTCGCGGTTCAGGACATAGAAGAACCCGTTGCGGTCGGCGGTGGCGAACTTGCGCTTGCCGTCGCGGTCGGTGAAGGCCACGACCTCGTTCACGCCGTCATAGTCCCAGCCCTCGCGCGGGGTGGTCTGGTAGTGCCACTTGATCTCGCCCGTGGCGGGGTCCAGGCCCAGGCGGCTGGCGGCATAGAGGTTGTCGCCCGTGTTGCCCTCGACCGGGGTGCCGGCATTGCGCAGGTGGCTGTTCCAGGGCGCGGGGTTGCCCGCGCCGAAGACCAGCGTGTCGGTCTCGATGTCGTAGGATCCGCCCAGCCAGGTGGCGCCGCCGCCGGTCTTCCACATGTCGCCGGGCCAGGTGGCGTTCAGCGTGCCGGTCATCGTGCTGGGCTGGCCGTTCAGAGTGCCCATGTGCCCCTAGATCACCGGGCGCGTCCAGACCAGGTCGCCCGTCTCGGCGTTCAGCGCCACGATGCGCGCGTCCAGCGTGCCGAAATAGACCTTGTCGCCCCAGATCGCGGCGCCACGATTGATCACGTCGCAGCAGGGCAGGATGCCTTCGGGCAGGCGGGCGTCGTACTGCCACAGCTCCTTGCCGGTGCGCACGTCGATGGCATACATCCGGCTGTAGCTGCCGGTGATGTACATGATGCCGTCATGCACCAGCGGCTGGGTTTCCTGGCCGCGCTGCTTTTCGCCCCCCAGGCTGAAGGCCCAGGCGGGCACCAGATTCGCGACGTTCTCGCGGTTCAGCGTGGTCAGCGGGCTGTGGCGCTGCAGGTCGCGCCCCATGCCGTTGGTCAGCACGTCGCCGGTGCTGGCGGCGTCGGCGGCCAGATCGGCCTCGGTCACCTGTGCCTGCGCAGCGCCGGTCGCGCAAAGCGCGGCCGCCACGGCGATGATGAAGCGGCTCATCAGGTCCTCCCCTATGGTTTGCACGGACGACCGGCGCGCGAGCCCCCTCTGCATCGGGGCCGGATCGGGCGCCATCATCGGGGGCGGGCGGCTGCGGTGAAATTGCACCTTGGTCGTAAGCGGGGCGTGACCCGGCGCGGGGCGGGGCTTGCGCGGGCCTGCGCGGCGGGGCAGGAACGGGGGATGAACCCCGCGCCCCGCCCCGACATCCTGTGCATCGGTTCCGTCCTGTGGGACATCATCGGCCGCGCCCCGGTGGCGATGCGGCCCGGGTCGGACGTGCCGGGGCGCATCACCCGCCTGCCTGGGGGCGTGGCGCTGAACATCGCGATGACGCTGGGCCGCTTCGGGCTGCGCGTGGGCCTGCTGTCGGCCGTGGGCCAGGATGCCGAGGGCGAGGATCTGGTCGCCCATTGCCGCCGGCTGGGGCTGATGACCGACTGGCTCTACCGCTCGGCCGACCTGGCCACCGACCGCTACATGGCGATCGAGGGCGCGAACGGCCTGATCGCCGCGGTGGCCGATGCCCATTCGCTCGAGGCGGCGGGGCCGCGCATCCTGACGCCGCTGCAGGACGGTCGGCTGGCGGACGGGTCCGCCCCCTGGACGGGGCCGGTGGCGCTGGACGGCAACCTGTCGGCGGCGCTGCTGGCCGACATCGCGGGATCGGCCCTGTTCGCGCAGTCCGATCTGCGGGTGGCCCCGGCCAGCCCCGGCAAGGCCGAACGGCTGCGCCCGCTGATGACGCATCCGCGCGCCACGCTCTATGTCAACCTGGAAGAGGCCGGACTGCTCTGCCAGACCCGGTTCGACGCGGCCCCCGAGGCGGCCGCGGCGCTGATCGCGCGCGGCGCGCGGCGCGTGCTGGTCACCGACGGCGGACGGCCCTGCGCCGACGGGCTGGCCGGGCAGGACATCGTGACCGCCACGCCCCCCGCGGTTCTGGTGACCCGCGTCACCGGCGCGGGCGATACCTTCATGGCCGGGCATCTGCTGGCCGAACGGCGCGGCGCGGACCGCAGCGCGGCGCTGCAGGCCGCACTTGCCGCCGCCGCCACCCATATCTCGGGAGACATCGGATCATGACCCAGACGCCCCTGCCCCTGACCCTGTCGCCCGAGGTGGCCGCCGCCCGCGCCGCGGGCAGCCCCCTCGTCGCGCTGGAATCGACGATCATCACCCACGGCATGCCCTGGCCGCAGAACGCCGAGACCGCCCGCCAGGTCGAGGACGCGGTGCGCGAGGCCGGGGCCACCCCCGCCACCATCGCGCTGATGGCGGGCCGGATCCACATCGGGCTGGACCCCGACGCGCTGGACGCGCTGGCCCGGGCGCCCGAGGTGATGAAGGTCAGCCGCGCCGACATGGCGGCCTGCCTGGCGCTGGGGCGGACGGGGGCTACCACGGTCGCGGCCACCATGATCGCCGCGCATCTGGCGGGGATTTCGGTCTTTGCCACCGGCGGCATCGGCGGGGTGCATCGCGGGGCAGAAACCACCTTCGACATCTCGGCCGATCTGGAGGAACTGGCCCAGACCCCGGTCACGGTGGTGGCGGCCGGGGCCAAGGCGATCCTCGACCTGCCCAAGACGCTCGAGGTGCTGGAAACCCGCGGCGTGCCGGTGATCGCGGTGGGACAGGACGACTTTCCCGCGTTCTGGTCGCGCAGCTCGGGGCTGCCTGCGCCGCTGCGGATGGACGACCCCGCGCAGATCGCCGCCGCCCACCGGATGCGGCGGACGCTGGGCCTGCCGGGCGGGCAGCTGGTCGCCAACCCGATCCCCGCCTGGGCCGAGATCCCGCGGGCCGAGATCGACCCCGCGATCGAGGCCGCCCTGGCCGAGGCCGCGGCCCAGGGCATCGCCGCGAAACAGGTGACGCCCTTCCTGCTGGACCGGATCTTTGCCGCGACCGCCGGCCGGTCGCTGGCGGCCAATATCGCGCTGGTGCTGGACAATGCGCGCCTGGCCGCACGGATCGCCCGCGAAATCGGCTGATCTGCCACGGCAGGCCCCGCGCCGCGCGCAAGCCGGTTGCGGCGGCGCGGCGCGCTGCTAATGTCCGGCGCAAGACCGGGGGGACCGGCAGGGACCGGGGCGACCCGGTCTTGCGCCGGACATTAGCAGCGCGCCGCGCGCAAGCCGGTTGCGGCGGCGCGGGGCCTGCCGTGGCAGATCAGCCGATTTCGCGGGCGATCCGTG
>JACXUX010000023.1 GCA_014763725.1 Rhodobacterales bacterium | reverse complement strand
GCCGCCCCCGGGGGCGGCGGCGCATCGGGCGCAGACTGGTCTGGGGTCGGGGACATGCCTTCTCCGCGGCGAGGGGCCGCCTTTGCCCTTTATCTTCCCCGCAGGACGCCTAGAACTCAACCGCCAGCCGCGTGACAATCAGGAGAGACCATGCCCAGCCCCGGCGATCTTGCCCCCGACTTCACCCTGCCCCGCGATGGCGGCGGCTCTGTCACCCTGTCGGCCCTGCGGCCGGGCAAGGTGGTGCTGTATTTCTATCCCAAGGACGACACCCCCGGCTGCACGACCGAGGCGCTGGACTTCACCGCCCGCGCGGCCGACTTCGCCGCTGCCGGCACGACGGTGATCGGCATCAGCAAGGACAGCGTGAAAAGCCACGACAAGTTCTGCAGGAAGCACGGGCTGGCGATCACGCTGGCCTCGGACGAGGCGGGCACGACCTGCGAGGACTATGGCGTCTGGGTCGAGAAGAGCATGTATGGCAAGACCTACATGGGCGTGGAACGGTCGACCTTCCTGATCGCGGGCGACGGCACGATCGCGCGCGAATGGCGCAAGGTCAGCGTCAAGGGCCACGCCGATGAGGTGCTGGCGGCGGCGCGCACCCTCTGACGCGCGCGCGACGCCCGTTTCCTGCCACAGGAAACGGGCAAATCTTTTGCAAAAGATTTGCCCCCGGCCCGGCCGGGGCACCCGGACAAGGGGGCCTGCCCATGCTCAGCCTGCGCGAACGCGCGGTCGACGTGCTGACCACCGCCGACGGGCGGGACAAGACCGCCAAGGGCCGCGCCCATGCCGCGGCCTGGTTCGCCGCGCGCGCCGCGGGCACGCCGATGCCGCTGGGCCGGGCCACGCCGCCCTTGCGCCCGGCGCGGCCCGAACGGCCCGAACTGCTGGCCCCGCGCGACGTGCCCCGCCGCCGCCCCGGCACGGCACAGGGGCGCCTCGCGCTGCTGCATGCGGTGGCGCATATCGAACTGAACGCGGTCGACCTGCACTGGGACATCATCGCGCGCTTTCCCGACGTGCCGATGCCGCCCGGCTTCTTCGACGACTGGGTCAAGGCCGCGGATGAGGAGGCCAAGCACTTCAACCTGATCTGCGACTGTCTCGAGGCGATGGGCAGCCATTACGGCGCCCTGCCAGCCCATGCCGGCATGTGGCGCGCGGCCGAGGATACGGCGAACGACCTGCTGGGCCGGCTGGCCGTGGTGCCCATGGTGCTCGAGGCGCGCGGACTGGACGTGACCCCCGGCATGATCGAGATCTTCCGCAAGGCGGGCGAGACCCGCGCCGTTCGGGCGATGGAGGTGATCTATGCCGAGGAAGTGGGCCATGTCGCCTATGGCTCGAAATGGTTCCATTTCCTCTGCGGGCGGGCCGACCGCGACCCGAAGGACGCCTTCCACGACCTGGTGCGCCACTATTTCCACGGCACGCTGAAGCCCCCCTTCAATGAGGAGAAGCGCGCCGAGGCGGGCATTCCCCCCGATTTCTACTGGCCGCTGGCGGGGCTGACCGACGCGGCACACTGACGCGGATCGGCGGGTTCTTGCCGAAAACGCCCCGGATCGGCAAAGCCCTGCCTCGATCCGGTCAAATTTGTTGCCGTGGTTCGGCCCGGTTTGTAATCCGTCGTCCAGCGCTGCCGCCCCCGGGCGCGGCAACGACAGCGGCCGATCGAACGCAGGTCCTGCCTGCGGAACGGGCGGCCCGACAACACCAAGGGCGAGGCCAGGGCGTGATCGGACGCATTTCCCACCGGATCAATGCCGCGCTGGAGCGGTGGTTCCCCGAACGACGTCTGTTCCTGAAATCCGATACCGACACCCGGTTCATCCGGCTGCGCCCCGCGCATCAGGCCGCGGGCCTGTTCGGATCGGGGCTGGTGCTGGCCTGGGCGATCATCGCCACGGCCGTCCTGCTGATGGATCATCTGGGCGCGGGATCGGCCCGCGAACAGGCACAGCGCGCGGGCCAGATCTTCGAGGCGCGGCTGGCCGCGCTGTCGGCCGACCGCGACGCCCGCGCGGCCGAGGCGCAGCACGCCCAGGACCGCTTCAACCTGGCCCTGGCCCAGGTGTCGGACATGCAGTCGCGCCTGCTGGCCAGCGAGGACCGCCGGCGCGAGCTGGAAACCGGGATCGAGGTGATCCAGAAGACCCTGCGCCAGGCCATCCGCGAACGCGACGAGGCCCGCGCCCAGGCCGAAGAGGCGCGCCTGGCCCTGTCCGCCGAACGCGGGGCCGAGGCCACCGACCGCGGCCGCGTCCAGGACATGGCCGCCACGCTGCAGATCGTGACCGCGGCCCTGGCCCAGACCGCCGAACAGCGCGACGGCACGCTGGTCCAGGCCGAAGAGGCCCGGGCCCAGGCCGAGGACTTCGCGCTGGACCTGCGGCTCGTGCAGGAACGCAACGACGCCATCTTCCGCAAGCTGGAAGAGGCCGTCGCCGTCTCGATGGAACCGCTGGACCGGATGTTCCGCACCGCCGGGCTGAACCCCGACGACGTGCTGTCGACCATCAAGCGCGGCTATTCCGGGATGGGCGGGCCGCTGACGCTGTCGACGTCCGGCGCGGGCGAACCGAGGCCCGAGGAGACGCGCGCCAATGCCATCCTGGGCACGCTGGACCGCATGAACCTCTATCGCATCGCGGCCGAACGCGCGCCCTTTGCCACGCCGGTGACCGCGTCCTACCGCCTCACCTCGCCCTTCGGCTGGCGGCGCGACCCCAAGGGTGCGGGCAGCCGGATGCACGAGGGCGTCGACTTTGCCGCCAGCCACGGCACCCCGATCCTGGCCGCCGGCGACGGAACCGTGATCCAGGCCGGATGGAGTTCGGGCTATGGCCGGATGGTCACCATCCGCCACGATTTCGGCCTGGAAACCCGCTATGCCCATCTGTCGCAAATCCGGGTGAAGGTGGGCGATAAGGTCTCGCGCGGGGACAGGATCGGTGATATGGGCAGCACAGGCCGATCGACCGGAACCCATCTGCACTACGAGGTCCGGTCCAACGGATCGCCGGTGAATCCGATGACCTTCATCAGGGCAGCACAGAATGTTTTCTAAATCGCGCATCAACGAACCCGGCCCCAAGGCCGAGGCCGACAAACCCAAGTCGCCCGAGGCCCCGGTGGCCCGGCCTGCGATGGACTTCACCCCCAGCGCGCCCAAGGCCAAGCCGCCGGCCTCGGTCCTGTCGTCGGACCTGACGGTGGTGGGCAATCTGAAGACCACGGGCGACATCCAGGTCGAAGGCACGGTCGAGGGCGACATCCGCGCCCATCTGCTGACAGTGGGCGAAAGCGCCACGATCCGGGGCGAAATCGTCGCCGACGACATCGTCGTGAACGGCCGGGTGATCGGCCGGGTGCGCGGGCTGAAGGTGCGGCTGACCTCGACCGCGCGGGTCGAGGGCGACATCATCCACAAGACCATCGCCATCGAAAGCGGCGCGCATTTCGAAGGCTCGGTCCAGCGGCAGGACGACCCCCTGTCGAACGGCCGCACGGCGATCCCGGCAGGCCCGGTGGCCAAGCCCGAAGCGATCTGATCCGGGCCACCGCCCGCGACCGGCACGGGGCGCCCTCAGGGGGCGCCCCTTGTCGTTCCGGTCCGGCTCAGTCCAGCGCGCGGCGATACAGGTGCCAGGTCGCGTGGCCCAGCACCGGCAGCACCACGAACAGCCCCAGGAACCCGGGCACCATCCCCAGAAACAGCAGCACCCCGATCGTGGCGCCCCAGCCCAGCATCACCACGGGGTTTTCCGTGACCGTGTCGAAGCTGGTGATCATGCCGGTGACGAAGTCGATCTCGCGGTCCAGCAGCAGGGGCAGGCTGACCACGGTGATGGCGAACAGCACCCCGGCAAAGACCGCCCCCACCGCGCTGCCCACGGCCAGCATCATCAGCCCGTTCGGCGTCAGGAACACCCCCAGGGACGAACTGACATTGGTCATCACCTCCAGCCCCAGGAACAGCGCAAAGATCATGTGCGCCAGGAAGTTCCAGAACAGGAAGAAGATGACCACAACCGCGGCCATGCTGGGGATCTGCCGCCCCCTCTCGCGCCAGATCACGCTCAGCACGCAGGGCCAGTCCAGCGGGCGGCCGGCCTCGAGCCGGCGGCTGACCTCATACAGGCCCACCGCGACAAAGGGCCCCAGGATCGGGAATCCCGCCGCGGCGGGCAGCGTCCACCACAGCGCGCCGTTCACCGTCAGCGCATAGAACACCAGCCAGCCGCCCGCGACATAGACCGCGCTGAAGAACAGCCCGAACTGCGAGGCGCGCCGGAAATCGCGCCAGCCCGCCCCCAGCGCGGCCAGCACATCGGCGCGCGTCACCTGCCGGATCCCGGGCGGGGCGGCGGCCTCGATCACACTGTCCTGCATCCTCTGACCCTCCCGTTTCCGGGCAGGACAGATGCGGCAGCTTGCCGCAGGAAAGGGTCAAGATGGCCCCGCGCCCACCCGCGGCAAGTCGTCGCAGGGCCGGGGTCGGACCCTCAGTCCTCGGCCATCGCCTCGGCCCGGCTCTTGCCGGCCACGTCCAGGGCCAGCGTGGCGGCCATGAAGCGGTCCAGGTCGCCGTCCAGAACGCCCTGGGTGTCGCTGGTTTCCACGCCGGTGCGCAGGTCCTTGACCATCTGATAGGGCTGCAGGACGTAGGACCGGATCTGGTTGCCCCAGCCGGCCTCGCCCTTGGCCTCATGCTGGGCGTTGATGGCGGCGTTGCGCTTGTCCAGTTCCAGCTGGTAAAGCCGCGCCTTCAGCGCGTTCATCGCCACCTCGCGGTTCTGGTGCTGCGACTTCAGCGAGCTGGTGACCACGATCCCGGTGGGCAGGTGGGTGATCCGCACGGCCGAGTCGGTCTTGTTCACGTGCTGGCCGCCCGCACCCGAGGCGCGCATCGTGTCCAGCCGGATGTCCTTGTCGGGGATCACGATCTCGATCGTGTCGTCGACGACCGGATAGACCCAGACCGAGCAGAACGACGTGTGCCGCCGCGCCGCGCTGTCAAAGGGGCTTATCCGCACCAGCCGGTGCACGCCGGATTCCGACTTCAGCCAGCCATAGGCATTGTGGCCCGAAATCTTGTAGGTCGCGCTGCGGATGCCCGCGCCGTCGCCGTCGGATTCGTCCAGCAGCTCGACCGTATAGCCCTTCTTTTCCGCCCAGCGGACATACATCCGCGCCAGCATCGCGGCCCAGTCGCAGCTTTCGGTGCCGCCCGCGCCCGCGTTGATTTCCAGGAAGGTGTCGTTGCCGTCGGCCTCGCCATCCAGCAGGGCCTCGATCTCCTTCTGCGCGGCGGTCTGGACCAGGTCCTTCAGCGCGGACTCGGCCTCGGCCACGACATCGGCGTCGCCCTCGGCCTCGCCCAGTTCGATCAGCTCGACATTGTCGCGCAGCCCGCCCTCGATCAGCCGGTAGGTGCCCACGGCATCCATCAGCTGCTGGCGTTCGCGCATCAGCTTCTGCGCGCGGGCGGGGTCGTTCCACAGGTCCGGCGCCTCGATCATGGCGTCGAATTCCTCCAGCCGGTGCGGGGCGGTGTCCCAGTCCAGCCGCTGTGCCAGCAGTCGCAGCGATTTCTCGATGGCGTCCACGTCCTTCTGGGTCTCGGCGCGCATTCCGGTCGGGTCCTTGTCGGCTGTTCAGGCGGCGGTCATAGCCCCAAGGCGCCTGCCGGGCAAGGGCCGCCACCCGGCCCGGCAGGGTTTGCAACGATCAGGTCAGTAAAGCCCGCCCGACGAAAGCGTGCCGAAATCGGCCTTTTTCGGCACCACCTTGCGTTCGCCGGTGGCGGTGGTGACGGTGGCGCCTTCGTCGCCCTCGCCCTCGCCATAGGCGAAGAGCGGCAGGTTCGAGCCCATGGCAAAGCCGCCGTCGACGGCCAGGCCGAAGACGGGTTCCTCGCCCTCGCGGAAGTATTCCGCGATCACGTTGTCGCCTGACGCGTCGTCGGGCAGCCGCGCGCCGGTGAAGCGGTCGATCTTCAGGAAATAGCCGCCCGGCGGCACGGCAAAGCGGGTGCCGCCGTATTCCTTGACCGCCTCGCGCATGAATTCGGTGAAGACCGGCCCGCACATCCCCCCGCCCGAGGCATCGCCCAGGCTGCGCGGCTGGTCATGGCCGATGTAGCAGCCCGCCGCGATGTTCGAGGTATAGCCGATGAACCAGACATCCTTGGAATCGTTCGTGGTGCCGGTCTTGCCCGCCACGGGCACGGGCAGGCTGATGCTGCGCCCGGTGCCGCGCTGGATCACGCCCTCCATCATGCTGGTCAGCTGATAGGCGGTGATCGGGTCCATCACCCGTTCGCGGCGGCTGACGATGCGGGGCAGCTCACCGGGGTTCAGGCTGGCCAGCTGGCAATCGTCGCAGGCGCGCTGGTCGTGGCGATAGATGGTGCGGCCATAGCGGTCCTGGACGCGGTCGACCAGCGTGGGTTCGACCCGCTCGCCGCCGTTGGCGAACATCGCATAGGCGGCCACCATCTTGAACAGCGTGGTTTCCTGCGCCCCCAGGCTGTTGGCCAGGAAGGGGTTCATCGGGTCGTAGACGCCGAAGCGTTCGGCATATTCGGCCACCGTCTCCATCCCGATTTCCTGCGCGATGCGGATCGTCATCAGGTTCCGGCTCTGCTCGATGCCGGTGCGCACGGGGGTGGGGCCGTAGAACTTTTTGCTGGCATTCTTGGGCCGCCACAGGCCCTCGGGCGTGTTCACCTCGATCGGCGCGTCGACGACGATGGTGGCGGGGGTAAAGCCGCTGTCCAGCGCCGCGGCATAGACAAAGGGCTTGAAGCTGGACCCCGGCTGCCGCATCGCCTGGGTCGCGCGGTTGAAGACCGAAAAGCCGTAGCTGAAGCCGCCCTGCATGGCGATGACGCGGCCGTTGTGCACGTCCATCGCCATGAAGGCGCCCTGCACCTCGGGCACCTGGCGCAGCGACCAGCGGGTGAAGCTGCCGTCCTCGGCCGTCACGGCGCGCACCAGCACCACATCGCCCGGGCTGATCAGATCGGCGGGCACCTTGGCGCGGGGCCCCAGCCGGCCGTCGGCCTGCCGCTTGCGCGCCCAGGTCACGTCCTCGGCCGGGATGACATGGCCATCGGCATCCTCGTCCACGCCCTCGATCCCGATGCGGGCGCGGCTGCCCTCGGTCGACAGCACCACGGCCGGATACCAGCCCTCGATGTCGCGGGGCACGTCGACCTCGGCCAGGGCCGCGCGCCAGTCGGCCTCGGTCCCCAGGCGGTCGGCGGGGATCACCTGCCGCGTGCCGCGCCAGATGCCCTGGCCGCGGTCGTATTTTTCCAGCCCCGCGCGCAGGGCGCGGGCCGCGGCCGCCTGCAGGTCGGGGTCGACAGTGGCCCGGATCGACAGGCCGCCGCCGAAGAATTCCTGTTCGCCGAAGGTGCCCGACAGCTGGCGGCGGATCTCGTCGGTGAAATAGTCACGCGGCGGCAGGCTGGCGCGGAAGGGTTCGAAATCGCCGTTCTGCACGCTGCGCAGGGGCTGGGCCACCTCGGCCAGATAGGTGGCCTCATCCAGATAGCCGTTCTGCCACATCTCGCGCAGCACATAATTGCGCCGGTCAGTCACGCGGTCCTTGGCGCGCACGGGGTGATACTGCCCCGGCGCCTGCGGCATGGCGGCCAGCATCGCGGCCTCATGCGGGGCCAGATCGCGCAGCGTCTTGTTGAAATAGGTCTGCGCCGCCGCCGCCACCCCGTAGGAGTTCTGACCCAGGAAGATCTCGTTCAGATACAGCTCCAGGATCTTGTCCTTGGTCAGCACCTCCTCGATCCGGGTGGCCAGGATGATTTCCTTGATCTTGCGCTCGCCCGTCCGGTCGCCCGACAGAAGGAAGTTCTTCATCACCTGCTGGGTGATGGTCGATGCGCCGCGCACGTTCTGCCCGCGCGACCGCACGGCCTCGAGTGCGGCGGCCGCGATGCCGCGGGCGTCATAGCCCTTGTGGGTGTAGAAGTTCTTGTCCTCGGCGCTGATGAAGGCGTGCTTGACCAGGTCGGGGATGTCCTCGATCGGCACGAACAGGCGGCGTTCCTTGGCGAATTCGTCGATGATCCGCCCCTCGCCCGAATAGACGCGGCTGATCGTGGGGGGCGTGTATTGCGCCAGGCTTTCGTGGCTGGGCAGGTCGCGCGAATACATCCAGAACACGCCGCCGATGGCCAGCGCGGCAAAGAACAGCGCCAGCGTGACCGCGGTGAACAGCGCGCCAAAGATGTTGGTGACGAAACGGATCACCCTGCGACCCCCTGAGTCCCACCCCCCTATAGCCCGAACCGGGCGCCGGGGCAAAAGGCGCGGGCGCCCCCCTGCGGCCGCCCGCCGATCACGCCTGCGTCACTGCCGCCGCAGCGCGGCCGCCGCGGCATCCTGCGCCGCCCAGTCGGCCAGGCCCGCCACCATCGCCTGGGCCATCCGTGCGCGCCAGGCCGGGTCGATCAGCCGCGCGCGGTCGGCCGCGCTCGACAGGAACCCCAGTTCCACCAGGACCGAGGGCACGTCCGGCGCCTTGAGCACCGAAAACGCCGCCGACTGGCGCGGAACGCGGTGCATCGTCAGCCCCTGCCGCTGGATCGCCGCCATCAGCGCCCCGGCCAGCGCATCGGTGCGCGGCCAGGTCTCGGTCCGGGCGATGTCCATCAGCACGCCCGCCACCTGGTCGTCGGCCCGCGTCAGGTCCACCCCCGCCAGCAGGTCGTCGCGGTCGTGCCGTTCGGCCAGCGCGGCCGAGGCTGCATCCGACGCCTCCTCGGCCAGGGTATAGATCGTGGCGCCCACCGCCTCGCCCTCGGCCAGGGCATCGGCATGCAGCGACACGAAGGCATCCGCCCCCGCCTGCCGCGCCAGCGTGATGCGGGTTTCCAGCGGCACGAACACGTCCTCGTCGCGGGTCAGCACCACGCGAAAGCCGCCCTGGCGCAGCAGCGCCTCCTTCAGCTCGCGCGCGAAGGTCAGCATCAGGTCGGCCTCGCGCGCGCCGTCGCGTTCGGCGCCGGGGTCCAGGCCGCCATGGCCGGGGTCCAGCACCACGGTCAGGGGCCCCGAGCCCACCGCCTGCGGCGCGGTCGCGGCAGGCGGCGGCAGGGCCCAGCCCGGCGGCTCGGGCCGCGCGGCGGCGGCGGCAAAGGCCTGGGGCGTGGCGCCATCCAGATCCAGGCGGATGCGCGTGGCCTCACCCGTCTCCATCCCCGCGCGCACCACGGTCATGGGGCCGGCCAGTTCCACCACCAGCCGCGACCAGCCGGGGCGGAACACGCCCGCGCGCAGATCGACCACCCCGCGCGGGCGCGGCAGGGCGGCCAGGCCGGTCCAGTCGACCTCGCGCACGTCCAGCACCAGCCGGGGCGGGCCGTCCAGCACCCGCACCCGCCAGGGCACGGGCTGGCTGATCGCCAGCACGATCTCGACCCCGTCGCCGCGCGCCCGCAGGTCAGAGGCCGCCGGATCGAACCGCGCCAGCGCCGACAGCTCCCGCGCCCCGGCCGTCGGCATCAGCAGCAGCAGCGCCAGACCCGCGACCAGCCCTGCCAGCTTCCTCTTGACCCAAATACCCAAGCCACGCCCCCGTTCGCGCCCCGGCTGCAGGATGGCCGCAAGCGGGGCCGCTGTCCACGCGGCCGCCGCGGCGGAGGCATCACCTTTGCGCCATATGGGCCGCCAGCCGCGCCAGACCCTCTTCGATCTCGGCCGTGGTGCGGGCATAGGAAAAGCGCAGCGTCGTGGCCCCGCGCACCGGGTCGAAATCCAGCCCCGGCGTCACCGCCACGCCCGCGCGGTCCAGGATCTCGGCGGCCAGCGCCCGGCTGTCCTGCGTCAGGTCCGACACATCGGCATAGATGTAGAAGGCGCCGTCGGGCGGGGCGATGCGGGCAAAGCCAGCCTGCGGCAGCCGCTCGAGCATCAGCGCGCGGTTGCGGGCATAGACGGCGCGGTTGGCCTCCAGTTCCTCGACGCAGTCCAGCGCGGCCAGCGCCGCCACCTGGCTGGCATGGGGCGGGCAGATGAACAGGTTCTGCGCCAGCCGTTCGATCAGGCGGATCTGGTCCTCGGGGACCACCATCCAGCCGATGCGCCAGCCCGTCATGCTGAAATACTTGGAAAAGCTGTTGATGACATGCACGTCGTCGCCCAGCTCCAGCGCGCTGACCGCCCGGTCGCCGTAATGCAGCCCGTGATAGATCTCGTCCGAGATGAAGGCGATCCCCCGGTCCGCCGCATGGCCCATCAGCGCGGCCAGATGCGCGCGGTCCAGCATCGTGCCCGTGGGATTGCCGGGCGAGGCGACGATGACCCCCGCCAGATCGGGCACGCCCGCCAGATCCGCGGGCACCGGCTGCAGCCGGTTGGCGGGGTCTGCGGGCACGCCCACGGGCGTCAGGCTCAGCGCGCGCAGGATCTGGCGATAGCTGGGATAGCCCGGCTCGCCCAGGGCCACGCGGTCGCCCGCATCGAACAGCGCGGTGAACGACAGGATGAACCCCGCCGAGGACCCTGCGGTCACCACCACACGGTCGGGATTCAGGTCCACCCCATACCAGCGGCGGTAAAGCTGCGCGATGCCCGCCCGCAGCTCGGGCAGACCCAGCGCCACGGTATAGCCCAGGGGGCCCGCCGCCATCGCGCGCGCCAGCGCCGCGCGGGCGCCCGCGGGGGCGGCGGTGCCGGGCTGGCCAACCTCCATGTGGATGATGCGGCGGCCCGCCGCCTCGGCCGCGCGGGCGGCCTCCATCACGTCCATCACGATGAAGGGATCGACCTGCCCGCGCCTTGAAACCCGCATCGCCCTGCCCCTAGACTGCCACCACCGGCACAGCCCCGCGGGGGCGCGCCACGGGCCGGGTGATGGCAGGGCAAGGGGGCAAGGTCAATGCCGCAGGTCTGGGGCGGGCGGGTTCTGTGCGCGGTCCGGTCCGCGCTGGCCTCCGCCGCGCTGGCCGCCGTGGCCGCCCTGCCCCCGCAGACCGCCGCCGCGCAATCGCTGATCCGCGATGCGGAAATCGAACACGCCCTGCGCCAGCTGGCCCGCCCGCTGATCGCGGTCGCAGGACTCAGCCCGTCGCAGATCCGCGTGCTGCTGATCGACGACCGGCAGATGAATGCCTTCGTCATCGACGGGCGCACCATCTTCCTGCATTCCGGCCTGCTGACGCGGCTGGGCAGCGCGGCGCAGGTCCAGGCGGTGCTGGCGCATGAACTGGCCCATATCGCCAACGGCCATCTGGCGCGCCGGGCGGTGAACCTGGGCGTCGCGCAATCGGCCGCGGGCATCGGCATGATGCTGGCGCTGGCCGCCGCCGCCGCGGGCGAGGGCAAGGCCGCCGTCGGCGCCGCGGTGGGCGTCAGCACCGCCACCCAGGGCCGCTTTCTGGCCCATACGCGGGCGGAAGAGGCCTCGGCCGACCAGTCGGGCGTGCGCTACATGGCCGCCGCCGGGGTGCCGCCCGCCGCCGCGGTCGAGGTGCTGGACCTCTTTCGCGGGCAAGAGGCGCTGTCGACCAGCCGCCAGGACCCCTATGCCCGCACCCATCCGCTGTCGCGCGACCGCATCCGCGCGCTGCAGGGCTTTGTCGCGGCCGTGCCCACGCAGCCGGGGGCCGGGGCGGGCCAGGCCGACTACTGGTTTTCGCGCGCCCAGGCGAAGCTGGCGGGGTTTACCCAGAACCCGGCCGATGCGCTGCGGCGCCTGGCGCCCGGCGACGACAGCGACGCCGCCGTGATGCGCCGCGCCGTGGCGCTGCACCGCCAGACCCGCACGGATGAGGCGCTGGCCCAGATCGACCGGCTGATCGCCCGCCGCCCCGGCGACGGCTATCTGCTGGACCTGCGCGCCCAGTTCGAGTTCGAGGCGAAACGCTTTGCCGCCGCCGCCCGCACCTGGGCCCGCGCCGCCCAGGCCGCGCCGGACGAACCCTTGATCCTGGCCGGCCAGGGCCGCGCGCTGCTGGCCGCGGGCGATGCGCGGGCCGCGCGCAGTGTGCTGGAACGCGCCTATGCCCGCGACCCCTACAACCCGATCCTGCTGCGCGATCTGGCCACGGTCCATGCCGGCGCGGGCGAGACGGGGCTGGCCTCGCTGGTCACGGCGGAACGCTATGCGCTGGCGGGGCGGCTGCGCGACGCGGGCGTGCATGCCCGGCGGGCCGCGGACCTTCTGCCGCAGGGCAGCCCGGGCTGGCGGCGCGCGCAGGATATGATACGAGCGGCCGAAGCCGCGGAAAAGACACGGAGCAAGCGATGACCAAGAGCCCGGGCCTGCGCGCCCCCCGCCTGATGGCCGCCGCGCTGGCGCTGGCCTTGGCCGGCCCCGTCCAGGCGCTGGACCTGACCGCGATGACCCCGGCCGAACGCGAGGCCTTTGGCGCCGAGGTCCGCGCCTATCTGCTGTCGAACCCGCAGGTGCTGATGGAGGCGATCGCGGTTCTGGAACAGCAGGACCAGGCCAACCAGGCCGCGGCCGACCTGGCCATGCTGCAGGCCAATGCCGAGGCGATCTTTCGCGACCCGGCCAGCTGGGCCGACGGCAACCTGGATGGCGACATCACCGTGGTCGAATTCGTCGACTACCGCTGCAGCTATTGCCGGCGCGCCCATGACGAGGTGGCCGAACTGGTCAAATCCGATGGCAACATCCGCCTGGTGCTGAAGGAGTTCCCGATCCTGGGCGATGACTCGGTGCTGGCCTCGCGCTTTGCGATCGCGGTGCTGCAGCTGGCGGGCCCCGAGGCCTACAAGCGGGTGCATGACGCGCTGATCACCCTCCGCGGGGCGGTCAACGACCAGTCGCTGACCCGGCTGGCCCAGGACCAGGGGCTGGATGCCGCGGCGATCCTGGCCCGCATGTCCGCGCCCGAGGTCGAGGCCGTGATCGCCGCCAACCGCCAGCTGGCCAGCCTGCTGCAGATCAGTGGCACGCCCACCTTCGTGATCGACCAGACGATGGTGCGCGGCTATGTGCCGCTGGACGGCATGCGCCAGATCGTGGCGGGCCAGCGCGCCGACTGACGCCCCCCGCAGCCCGCCCGCTGCGACAGAACGCCGCAGGCCGGGTGCCGCCCCGACCCGCACGCGATCCGCCCCACCCGGATCGCCTGTATTTGCTGGCCGCGCGGGGCTGCGGGCGACCCCGTCCCGGGCTGCGCCCAGCACCGGCCCTTCTGCTGACCTGATTGCGATCGAGGCGCCCGTTTTCCGGGCAGCCTACGAAGGATCATGTCAGTTTCATGAAGGAGAGATGACAATGACCTTGTCCCTCCTGTTCAAGGTTGCCTGCATGGTTGCGCTGACGGCTGCGGTGAGCGGCTGCAATCCCCTGACCAAGGCCGACCAGGCCGTCGACTACGGCACCGGTCAGGAATATACCGAGGCCGACTACAAGGAGATCGCCAAGCAGATCGCCCAGGACAGCGCGCTGGCGCTGGTGCCCGGCGGCGACATGGCGCAGTTCGCGGCCGAGATGCCGGCGGTCACGAAATCCTGTCTGATGGAAACCTTCCGCGCCCGCCGCGATGCGGCCGAAAACGTGGCCATTCTGGCCCATGGCCAGGAAATGGCCGTCGCCGATGCCGAGGCGGAGTATTACAACACCTACATCGGCTGCCTGGCCGGCGACAAATCCGCCTGCGCCGCCATCCCCAACGCCCGCCGTCAGGTGATCACCGCCCGCACGGCCGAGCCCGAGCATGAGGGCGGCGACCATTCGCACTGACCGGTGCTGACGGCGATGCGGCGGCGCGACCTGCTGCAGGCCCTGGCGGCGGCGACGCTGGCGGGCTGCGCGCCCGGTTCCTTCGGGGACCGGGCGACCCTGGCGACCCTTGCGGCGCTGTTCGTGCCGGGCTATCACCCCGCGCGGGTGACGCCCCTGGACGAGCCCGCCGACAGCCGCCGCCGCCGCGCCCGGGGCGGGCCGCAGACCCTGCTGACCCGCATCGTCCCCTTTGGCACGGTGCGGCAGGCGGTCTTTCCGGTCATCGGGCATGATGTGGCGATGTCCCCCGATGGCCGGACGGGATTCCTCGGCCGGATGAACCTGGGCGGGGGTGAGGGCGCGGGCCACCACGTCACCTTCGACCCCGAAACGCTGGAAATGATCGCCCAGGGCCGGGCCACCGGCCCGGGCTGGCGCGGTAGCGGGCACGTGGTGCTCCTGCCCGATGGCCACATCCTGTGTTCGGAACGCGCCCCCGCCCGGCCCTGGACGGGGCACCAGGGGACGCATCACGGCCGCCTGACGATCCGCGATCCGGCCACGCTGGCGGTGATCGACAGCCTGTCCTGTCACGGCATCGACCCGCACGCGCTGCGCCTGACCGGCGACGGTCTGGTGGTGGTGGCCAATTACGGATCGGTCCCGCCCCCGGCGGGCGGGGGCCGGCGCTGGCAGGTGGTCGCCCCCTCGGTCACCGTGCTGGACCTGGCCTCGGGCCGCCTGGTCGCCCGCCACCCCGTGCCCGACCCCGAGAAGGAGCTGCGCCACCTGGCCCTGGGCCGCGACGGGCGGATCCTCGGCATCCGCGCGCATCAGGCCGACCCGGGACAGGACGCGCCCTGGTGCCGCCGCATCGGCGCGGATGTGTCGGAAACCCCCGTCGATCCCAACCCCGGCGTGTCCACCTGCCCGCAGCCCCCGTGCTGCTGGACACGGGCATCGGCGCGGTGCGCGACCTGGCCGCGGACGAACCCGCCGCCCGGCTGATCGAGGGGCTTTCGGTCGAATACGACCCGCGGCACGACGAATTCCTGGCCACCTTCCCCTCGTCGCACCGGCTGATGGTCCTTGCCGGGACGATGGCCGGGTGCGGCGGTCGCTGGACATGCGCGACCGCGGGCTGGTGCGGCCCAGCGGGCTGGCGCTGCTGCCGGGGTCGGATCTCCATGTGGTGGCGGGCTACTGGCAGGGCCTGCACATCCACGAACGCGGCACACACCGCACGGTTCAGCGTCTGGCCCAGGCGCCGGTGACGGGCGGGCACAGCCACATGACCGCGGCCTGAGCGGCGGCGGCCCTCAGCGGGCGGCGGCGGCCCCCGTGGCCCCGGCCACGGCCGCGGCGGCCGCGCGTTCGGCGGCCTCGATCTCGGCCGCCCTGGCCTCGACCAGTTCGACGATATGCTCGATCATCCGGTCGTTGCCCATGGTGTGGCTCTGCTTGCCGGCCAGATAGACCATGCCCTTGCCCGCCCCGCCGCCGGTGAAGCCGATGTCGGTCATCAGCGCCTCACCGGGGCCGTTCACCACGCAGCCGATGATCGACAGGCTCATGCTGGTGGTGATGTGGGCCAGCCGGTCCTCGAGCGTCCGGACCGTGCGGATCACGTCAAAGCCCTGGCGCGCGCAGCTGGGGCAGCTGATGACCGTCACGCCGCGGTGGCGCAGACCGAGGGATTTCAGGATCTCGAAGCCGACCTTGACCTCTTCCACCGGGTCGGCCGACAGCGACACGCGGATCGTGTCGCCGATGCCCATCCACAGCAGGTTGCCCAGACCGATGGCCGACTTGACGGTGCCCGACATCAGGCCGCCCGCCTCGGTGATGCCCAGATGGATCGGGGCATCGGTCGCCTCGGCCAGCTGCTGATAGGCGGCGGCGGCCAGGAACACGTCGGACGCCTTCACGCTGATCTTGAATTCGTGAAAGTCGTTGTCCTGCAACAGCCTGATGTGGTCCAGGCCGGATTCGACCATGGCATCCGGGCAGGGTTCGCCGTATTTTTCCAGCAGATGCCGTTCCAGGCTGCCCGCGTTCACGCCGATGCGGATGGAACAGCCGTAGTCCTTGGCGGCGCGGATCACCTCGCGCACGCGGGCGGCATCGCCGATGTTGCCGGGGTTGATGCGCAGGCAGGCCGCGCCCGCCTCGGCGGCCTCGATCGCGCGGCGATAGTGGAAATGGATGTCGGCGACGATGGGCACCGGGCTTTCGGCGACGATCTCGCGCAGGGCGCGGGTGCTGTCCTCATCCGGGGTCGAGATGCGGACGATGTCGGCCCCGGCCACGGCGGCGCGCTGGACCTGGTCCAGCGTGCCTGCCACATCGGTGGTCAGCGTGTTGGTCATGGTCTGCACGCTGATCGGCGCATCGCCGCCCACCAGCACCTTGCCCACGCGGATCTGGCGGCTCTTGCGGCGGTCGATGTTGCGCCAGGGGCGCACGGGGTTCAGCGACATGATGGGGTTCCTTGGCCGGTCTCTGCCCTAGATAGGCGGTTGCCCGGCGCCGGGCAACCGGGTCAGTCGGCCACCGGCGCCGCGGGATCGGTGCCCTGGGCCTGGGCCAGCGCCACGATGCGCGCCAGATCGGCGTCGCGGTCCAGATCGGCGACCTGATAAGCGGCGGTCAGCGCCTCGGGCGACAGTTCCAGGTTCTTGACCACCTGCGCGCCGGCCGCCGCGGGGCCATAGGTCTGGCCGTTGACCGCGAAATAGACCGACCCGGAATTGCCCGCCCGCAGCACGGGGGGCTGTTCCATCTGCGGCACCACATAGCGTTCGCCGGCGTCGAGGATCTTTTCGAACAGCACGGTGCCGTCGGCGGAACTGATGCGCACCCAGCTGGGCCGCACGGCCAGCAGCTCCAGAGGAGGGGCCTCGGGGGCCACCACCTGCACCGGCGCCTCGGCCAGGGCCTGTTCGACCGCAGCCTCGGCCGCCTGGGACAGGGTCACCTCGGCGGTGCCGGCGCGCGGGTCGATGGCGGCGATCGGCCCGTCGCGCGACACCAGCACCGGCACGTCCAGCGCCTGCGGCCGATACAGCCGGTCGTAGACCTGCGGCCCCTGCGCCACCGGATCGGCGGCCGCCACCTGGCCCGCCGCCTCGGGCGCGGACCGCACCAGCGGCGCATCGCCCGTCACATTGCCCAGCGGGTCGATTTCGGCCACCACGGCGGGGATCTGGTCGACCGGGGCGACCTGGACGCGCTGAACCTCCTTCAGCACGGACCAGCCGCCATAGCCGATGGCGCCGATCAGCACGACCAGCACCAGGATCGACCCCACCGCGCCGGGCTCGACCTGCGACAGCCAGCTTTCGCGCGGCGGCACGAAGCGGGTGCGCGGATCGGCAAAGGGATCGCGTATCTCGGCCCCGCGCGGCCGCGGGCCCGCCGCGGGGCGGCGCGCGGCCGGCCGGCCCATCGTCACCGGACCCAGCACCGTGCCGGGGGTGAAGTTCGCCTCGCGGCAGAAGGTGTCATAGGCCCAGTCGGGATCCAGCCCCAGATAGCGCGCATAGGACCGCACATAGCCCGAGATGAAGCCCGCACTTTCGAAGACCGAGACATCGGCATTCTCGATCGCGGCGATGTAGGTTGCCTTGATTTTCAACGCGCGCTGGACATCCAGCAGCGACTTGCCCAGCGTGGCGCGTTCGCCCCGCATCACGTCGCCCAGCCGCAAGTCGAAATCGTCGAAGCCCTTGGGCCCCTCGGCCTGTGGCGTCGATCTGGGCGGTCTGCCTCCGACCATGCGCTGCCCTTCCTGCCCCCGATCGGCCGAGCCGGTTCGACGCCGACTCAGGCCTTTGCTATTGGCGGGACGCTAGCACAGGACAGCCCCCTGTGCACCCGCAGAAGAAGTCAGGCAGACTTCTCGGCACGATTCAGCGCACAGTGCGACCAGAGCGAATCCATCGCCCGGACCAGGTGGTCGATCTGGCGCGGGTCGTGCACCGGGCTGGGGGTGAAGCGCAGCCGTTCCGTGCCGCGCGGCACGGTCGGATAGTTGATCGGCTGCACATAGATGCCGAACTGGTCCAGCAGCATGTCCGACAGCATCTTGCAATGGATGGGGTCGCCCACATGCACGGGCACAATATGCGACCCGTGGTCGATGATCGGCAGCCCCAGACCGCGCAGCCGCATCTTCAGGATGCGGGCGTTCAGCTGCTGGGCGTCGCGCAGATGCTGGGCGGTCTTGAGATAGTTCACGCTGGCTGCGGCCCCCGCCGCCACCACCGGCGGCAGCGAGGTGGTGAAGATGAAGCCCGGCGCATAGGACCGCACCGCGTCGACCATCTTCGCACTTGCAGCAATATAGCCGCCGAAGACGCCATAGGCCTTGCCCAGCGTGGCGTTGATGATGTCGACCCGGTGCATCACGCCATCGCGTTCGGCCACGCCCGCGCCGCGGGGGCCATACATGCCCACGGCATGCACCTCGTCCAGATAGGTCAGCGCGCCGAACTCCTCGGCCAGGTCGCAGATCGCGCCGATCGGGCCGAAGTCGCCGTCCATCGAATAGACCGATTCGAAGGCGATCAGCTTGGGCGCGGCGGGATCGTCGGCGGCCAGCAGCTCGCGCAGGTGGTCCAGGTCGTTGTGGCGGAACACCCGTCGGGCGCCGCCGTTGCGGCGGATGCCCTCGATCATGCTGGCATGGTTCAGCGCGTCGGAATAGATGATCAGCCCCGGAAACAGCCGCGGCAGCGTCGACAACGTGGCGTCATTGGCCACATAGGCCGAGGAAAAGACCAGCGCCGCCTGCTTGCCATGCAGGTCGGCCAGCTCGGCCTCGAGCCGCTTGTGATAGACGGTGGTGCCGCTGATGTTGCGCGTCCCGCCCGAACCGGCGCCGGTGGCATCCAGCGCCTCGTGCATCGCGGCCAGCACGACCGGGTGCTGGCCCATGCCCAGATAGTCGTTGCCGCACCAGACGGTGATGTCCTTTTCCGTCCCGTCGGGCCGGCGCCAGACGGCCTGGGGGAAATGGCCCCGGCGACGCTCGATGTCGATGAAGGTGCGGTAGCGCCCCTCTTCATGCAGGCGGTTCAGTGCCTGATCGAGTGCCAGGTCATAATCCATCGTCGTCTCCCTTGCCGCGGTCCGGCCCCCGGGGGGGCGGCTTGCTGGGGTCACCCTTGGGCGTCCGTCATCATCCTGCCTTTATATTCATCAAATGGCATCCGTCAAAGAGGTCTTTTTGTCGCCCGCACGAATTCGGGACCGCCCCCCCGGATCGCGGCCCCCCGGCCC
>JACXUX010000220.1 GCA_014763725.1 Rhodobacterales bacterium | reverse complement strand
CCCCCCTTCCTCTTGACCCAAATACCCCGGGGGTGCGGGGGCTGGCCCCCGCTCTGCCCCCGCCGCCCGCGGCCCCGCTTGCATAACGCGCGGGCGCGCCGCACACTCTCGACCGAACGGTCAAGGATGCCGCCATGAGCCTGCTCGACACCGCCCGCGCCGTGCGCGAAAACGCCTATGTTCCCTATTCCCGCTTCAAGGTGGGCGCCGCGCTGCGCACGCCCTCGGGCCGGATCCACGCCGGCTGCAACGTGGAAAACGCGGCCTATCCCGAAGGCACCTGCGCCGAGGCCGGCGCCATCGCCGCCATGGTCGCCGCGGGCGAGACGCGGATCACCGAGCTTCTCGTCATCGCCGACTGCCCCGAACCCGTGCCCCCCTGCGGCGGCTGCCGGCAGAAGATCGCCGAATTCGCTGCCCCCGACGTGCCGGTGACGATGTGCACCACCGACGGCCAGACCCGGGTGATGACGGTGGCCGAGCTGCTGCCCGGCGTCTTTTCCGCCGCGCATATGGACCGGGGCTGAGGTGGACGCCCGCAGTCTCAACCGCCGCCTGCGCGACGGCGCTGCCCTGACCGAGGCCGAGCTGCGCTGGATGGCGCAGGGCCTGGCCTCGGGCGCGGTGACCGATGCCCAGGCCGGGGCCTTTGCCATGGCGGTCTGCTGCCGTGGCCTCGGTCCGGCGGGCCGCGTCGCCCTGACCCGCGCCATGCGCGACAGCGGCGATGTGCTGGCCTGGGACTTGCCCGGCCCGGTGGTGGACAAGCATTCCACGGGCGGGATCGGCGACTGCACCTCGCTGCTGCTGGCCCCGGCGCTGGCCGCCTGCGGGGCTTATGTGCCGATGATCTCGGGCCGCGGGCTGGGCCACACCGGCGGCACGCTGGACAAGCTGGAATCGATCCCCGGCTTCCGCACCGGCCTGTCGGTCGACCAGCTGCGCGCCCAGGTGGCGCAGACCGGCTGCGCCATCGTCGCCGCCAGCGACCGCATCGCGCCGGCCGACCGGCGGCTGTATGCGATCCGCGACATCTCGGGCACGGTGGAATCCATCGACCTGATCACCGCCTCGATCCTGTCCAAGAAGCTTGCCGCGGGGCTCGAGGCGCTGGTGCTCGATGTCAAGGTGGGCTCGGGCGCCTTCATGGCCAGCCTCGATCAGGCGACCGCGCTGGCCCAGTCGCTGGTGGCCACGGCGCAGGGCGCGGGCTGCATGACCGCCGCGCTGATCACCGACATGAGCCAGCCCCTGGCCACCGCCGCGGGCAACGCGCTCGAGGTGATCGAGGTGATGGAAACCCTGACCGGCACCAGCGTCAATGCCGCGCTGTGGGATGTGACCGTGGCCCTGGGGGGTGAGGCGCTGGCGCTGGCAGGGCTGGCCGCCGATGCCGCCGACGGCGCGCTGCGCATCGCCACGGCGTTGGAGGACGGGTCCGCCGCCGAGGTCTTTGGCCGCATGGTGGCGGCCCAGGGCGGGCCGGCCGATTTCGTCGACCGCTGGCCGGACCGGCTGCCCAGTGCGCCTGTGCAGGTCGAGGTGCCCGCCCCCCGCCCGGGCCATGTGGCCGCCATCGACGGCCGCGCCCTGGGCGAGGCGGTCGTGGCGCTGGGCGGCGGGCGGCTGCGCGACGGCGATCGCGTCAACCCCTCGGTCGGCCTGTCCGACCTGGCCGGCATCGGTGAGGCGGTCGGCACGGGCCAGCCCCTGGCCGTGATCCATGCCGCCACGCGCGAGGCGGCGCTGGCCGTCCATCAGGCCGTTCAGGCTGCCTATGTGCTGGCGGAAGACCCGCCCCCCGAGCCCCCCCTGATCGTGACGAGGATCGGATGACCCGTGCCTTCCTGATCGTGATGGACAGCGTGGGCGCGGGCGGCGCGCCCGATGCCGCGGCCTTTGGCGACGCCGGGGCCGACACGCTGGGCCATATCGCCGCCGCCCGCGCCGCGGCCGGCCGGCCGCTGGCGCTGCCCCATCTGGACGCGCTGGGCCTGTCGGCCGCCATGGGCCGTGCCGCGGGCCTGGGGGCCACGGGCGCGCCCCGGGGCCGCTGGGGCCTGGCGCAAGAGGTGTCGCGCGGCAAGGACACGCCCTCGGGCCACTGGGAACTGGCGGGCGTGCCGGTGCCCTGGGACTGGACCTATTTCCCCCAGACCGTGCCCGCCTTCCCGGCCGATCTGGTGGCCGAGGTCTGCGCCCTGGCGGGGACGGCGGGGATCCTGGGCAACTGCCATGCCTCGGGCACCGAGATCATCGCCCGGCTGGGGGCCCAGCATCTGCGGACGGGCTGGCCGATCTGCTATACCTCGGCCGACAGCGTGTTCCAGATCGCCGCGCATGAAACCGCCTTTGGCCTCGACCGTCTGCTTTCGCTTTGCGCCGCGATCGCGCCGCGGCTGCATGCGATGCGGGTGGGCCGGGTGATCGCGCGCCCCTTCACGGGTGAACCCGGCGCCTTTGTCCGCACCGCCAACCGGCATGACTATGCCGTGGCCCCGCCCGCGCCCACGCTGCTGGACTGGGCGGCCGAGGCGGGCCGGGCCACCCATGCGGTGGGCAAGATCGGCGACATCTTTTCCATGCGCGGCATCGGCCGGCTGTGGAAGGGCAAGAACGACGCTGACCTTTTCGAACACATGCTGACGCTGCAGCAGGTGGCCGAGCCGGGTTCCTTGACCTTTGCCAACTTTGTCGAGTTCGACAGCCTTTATGGCCACCGCCGCGACGTCGAGGGCTACGCCCGCGCGCTGGAATGGTTCGACGCCCGGGCGGGGGTGTTCCTGGACGGCCTGCAACCGGGCGATCTGGCGATCTTCACCGCCGATCACGGCAATGACCCCACCTGGACGGGCACCGACCACACCCGCGAACGGGTGCCGCTGCTGGTGGCGGGGGCGGGGGCGGGGCCGCTGGGCATCCGTGCCTTTGCCGATGTCGCCGCCAGCATCGCCCACCATCTGGACATCCCGGCCCAGGGCCCGGGGCGGAGTTTCCTGTGATGCTGCCCAAGATCGAACTGCACCTGCATCTGGAGGGCGCCGCGCCCCCCGCCTTCATCCGCGGGCTGGCGCGGGAAAAGCACATCGACATCGGCGGCATCTTCGACGACCGCGGCAATTACAGCTTCACCGACTTCTGGCACTTCCTGCGGGTGTATGAGGCCGCAACCAGCGTGCTGACCACGCCCCGGGACTATGCCCGCCTGACCGAGGCCGTGCTGGACCAGAGCGCGGCCAGCGGCGTGATCTATACCGAAACCTTCCTGTCGCCCGATTTCTGCGGCGGGCGCGATGTGGCGGCCTGGCGCGACTATCTGGCGGCGATCCGCGAAACCGCCCTTCGCATCGCGGGTCAGGGCGGGCCGGTGCTGCGCGGCATCGTCACCTGCATCCGCCACTTCGGCCCCGACAAGGCGCGCGAAACCGCGCTGTGCGCGGCCGAAACCGCGGGCGATTTCGTCACCGGCTTCGGCATCGCGGGCGACGAAAAGGTGCTGGCCCCGCGCGATTTCGCCTGGGCCTTCGACTGCGCGCGCGAGGCGGGGCTGCGGCTGACCGCGCATGCCGGCGAATGGGGCGGGCCCGACAGCGTGCGCGCCGCGATCCGCGACCTGGGGGTCGAACGCATCGGCCACGGCGTGCGCGCGATCGAGGATCTGGCGCTGGTCGACGAACTGGCCGAACGCGGCACCGTGCTCGAGGTCTGTCCGGGGTCCAACATCGCGCTGGGCCTCTATCCCGGATGGCGGCAGCATCCGATCGGCCGGCTGTTCGACCGCGGCGTCCGGGTCACCGTCAGCACCGACGACCCGCCCTTCTTCCACACCACGATGGAGCGGGAATATGCCCGCCTGGCCGAGGCGCTGGACTGGGACGACGGCGTCTTCGCGCGGCTGGCGCGGACCGCGCTTGACGCCGCCTTCTGCGACGCCGAAACGAGGAAGGCCATCGCCCGCCGCCTGGAGGACGCCCATGCTTGACCATCTGACCGTCGTCACCCACCCGCTGGTGCAGCACAAGCTGACGATCATGCGCGACAAGGCGACCTCGACCGCCGGCTTCCGCCAGCTGCTGCGCGAGATCAGCCAGCTGCTGGCCTATGAGGTGACGCGCGAGCTGCCGATGACCACGCGCCGGATCGAGACGCCGCTCTGCCCGATGGATGCCCCGGTGCTGGACGGCAAGAAGCTTGCGCTGATCTCGATCCTGCGGGCGGGCAACGGGCTGCTGGACGGGATCCTGGACCTGATCCCCTCGGCCCGGGTGGGCTTTGTCGGATTGTATCGCGACGAGGAAACGCTGCAGCCGGTGAAATATTACTACAAGGTGCCCGAGGCGCTGGAAGACCGGCTGGTCATCGCCGTCGACCCGATGCTGGCCACCGGCAATTCCTCGGTCGCGGCGATCGAGATGCTGAAACAGTCGGGGGCGAACAACCTGCGCTTCCTGTGCCTGCTGGCCGCGCCCGAGGGCATCGCGCACATGAAGGCGGCCCATCCCGACGTGCCCATCGTCACAGCGGCTGTGGATGAACGGCTGAACGAACATGGATATATTGTGCCGGGCCTAGGAGATGCGGGCGACCGCATGTTCGGCACAAAATAAGGCAAAGCCCGCTTTACTTGGAAACAATCCTCCGGCATGATTCGCCCTACGCTACTTGGGGGTAGTCATGCTGTTCAAGGTTCTGCCGGCGGCCGTTCTGGCCGCCGCAATGGGGATTGTTTCCGCCCAAGCGCAAAGCATCCGCGAGGTGTCGGCCCCGCGCGAACTGCCCCCCGCCAGCTATACCGGCATGCAATACGTCGACAGCCGCGGCTGCGTCTTTGTCCGCGCGGGCTTTGGCGGGCAGACGCGGTGGATCCCGCGGGTGCGCAACGACCGGACGGTGCTGTGCGGCTATACCCCCACCT
>JACXUX010000219.1 GCA_014763725.1 Rhodobacterales bacterium | reverse complement strand
CAGCAAGGCCGGGGCCGCGACCCCCGCCCAAGGAAAGACCCCGCCGATGACCACCCTGTCCGCCTTCACCCGCCCCGGCCGCTTCTGGCGCGGCAACCTGCACACCCATTCCGACCGGTCCGACGGCGTCCTGACGGCGGAAGAGGTCTGCCGCCGCTACCGCGCCGAGGGCTACGACTTCCTCGCGCTGACCGACCATTTCATCGGCAGCTACGGCTATCCGATCGTCGACACCCGCGCCTTCCGCACGGCGGGCTTCACCACGCTGCTCGGGGCCGAACTCCATTCCGGCGCGATGGAGAATGGCGAGCTCTGGCATCTGCTGGCCGTGGGCCTGCCGGAGGACTTCGCCCCCTCGAACAGCCCCGATTTCCGCCCGCGCGCGGATCAGGAAAGCGCCGCGGATCTGGCCGCGCGGGCGGTGGCGGCGGGGGCCTTCGTGGCCGTCGCGCATCCGCAATGGTCGGGCCTGACCGTGGCCGATGCCCGCGCCATCACCGCCGCCCATGCGGTCGAGATCTACAACCACGGCTGCCATGTGGGGGCCGACCGCGGCGATGGCGCGGGCATCGCCGACCAGCTGCTGGCCGAGGGGCGGCGCCTGACGCTGATCGCCACTGATGATGCGCATTTCACCGAGCCCGACCATTTCGGCGGCTGGGTGATGGTCCGGGCCGAAGCGAACGAGCCCGAGGAGCTGCTGGCCGCGCTGAAGGACGGCGCCTTCTACAGCAGCCAGGGCCCCGAGATCCGCGACGTCCGCCTGACCGGGGCCACGGTGCAGGTCGACTGCTCGGCCGCCGTCACGGTGATCGCCCAGGGGTCTGGCACGGGGGCCGTGGCGGTGCATGGCGCCTCGATGACGACGGCCGAGGTGAAGCTGGCCCGCCTGGGCGCGTCGCCCTATGTCCGCGTCACCGTGATCGACGCGGCGGGCCGTCGGGCCTGGTCGAACCCGATCTGGCGCTGAGATGCGAAGGCCCGCCCCCGTCGGGGGCGGCCCGCATCACTGGCCCGCATCACTGGCGCGCATCCCTGGCCCTGGGGTTTCGCCTGGGCCGCGCGGCTCAGGCGTTGGCTTCGCGGATCTTCTCGGCGGCGGCCTTGTCATAGGCCACGCCCTTGGTTTCGAACAGCTGGTCCAGCTCGCCCGACAGGGTCATCTCGGTGACGATGTCGCAGCCGCCCACGAACTCGCCCTTGACGTAAAGCTGCGGGATCGTCGGCCAGTCGCTGAAGTCCTTGATGCCCTGGCGGATTTCGTCATCCGCCAGCACGTTCACGTCGCGGAAGTCGACGCCCATGTAGTTCAGCACCCCGGCCACCCGGCTGGAGAAGCCGCATTGCGGCATCATCCGGGTGCCCTTCATGAACAGCACCACATCACTGCCTTCGACCATCTCGCGGATCCGATCCTGCACGCTCATCTGGGTCATCCTTGCCTTGGCCCTATTCGGGCGCCTTGGTGGTCAGGGCCAGGGCATGCAGCTCGCCATGTGCCCCGTCCATCTTGCCTTTCAGCGCGGCATAGACCGCGCGCTGCTGCTGCACGCGGTTCAGGCCGCGAAAGCTTTCGTCGATCACCTCGGCGGCATAGTGATTGCCGTCGCCGGCCAGGTCGGTGATGGTGATGCTTGCCTGGGGAAAGGCGTCGCGGATCAGCCGTTCGATGTCGCGCGCTTCCATGGCCATGGTCGCCTCCTGTCGCTTTAGCATTCAATCTAGGGTGCCGCGTGCGGCCCCGCAAGCGGGCGCTGCGGGGCGCGCGGGGGGCCGTCAGCCCACCGCGGCGGCAAAGGCCGTGCGGTAGAGCGCGGAGAGTTCCGACAGCGGTGCGCTGTCGCCGCCCAAGGCGACCCGGTCACCGCCAAAACGGCCCACCACTGTCAGTGCCACCCCCGCCGTGGCCGCGGCCGAGGTCAGGCCGTGCAGCGCGCCCGGCGCCACCGCCAGCAGGTAGCGGGCCTGATCCTCGCCGAACAGGGTGGCGATGTCGGCGGGTTCCAGATCGACGCCGATCCCCGCGGCCTCGGCCAGTTCGAATGCGGCCAGCGCCAGACCCCCGTCGCTGAGGTCGGTCGCCGCGCGCAGATGGCCGCGATGGGCCAGGACGAATTCGCCATGCGCGCGCTCCGCGGCCAGATCGACCGGCGGGGCATCGCCCGCCTCGATCCCCCAGGCCTCGGCCAGCAGGGCCGACTGGCCCAGATGCCCGCGCGTCACCCCCAGCACCACGGCCAGATCGCCGGCCTGCGGCAGGCCCGCGATCATGTCGTCCAGGGTCGCCAGCAGGCCCACGCCGCCGATGGTGGGGGTGGGCAGGATCGGCTGGCCGTCGGTTTCGTTGTAGAGGCTGACGTTGCCCGACACGATGGGGAAGTCGAGCGCCCGGCACGCCTCGCCGATGCCGCGGATGGCGCCGACCAGCTGGCCCATGATCTCGGGCTTTTCGGGATTGCCGAAGTTCAGGTTGTCGGTGGCAGCCAGCGGCCGGGCGCCGGTGGCGACCAGGTTGCGCCAGGCTTCGGCCACGGCCTGCTTGCCGCCCTCATGGGGGTTGGCGCGCACATAGCGGGGGGTGACGTCGCTGGTGAAGGCAAGCGCCTTGCCCGAGCCATGCACCCGCACCACACCCGCGCCCAGGCCCGGAGCGCGCACCGTGTCGCCCATGACCATGTGGTCATACTGTTCCCAGACCCAGCCCTTGTGCGCGTGGCTGGGGCTGCCGATCAGCGCGCGCAGGGCGGCGATGGGCGTGATCGCCGGCACCGCGCCCAGCGGCGCGGCGGGGGGCGTTTCGACCCAGGGCCGGTCGTATTCGGGCGCCTGGCTGGACAGCTGCGACAGCGGCAGGTCGGCCTTGACCTGATTGCCGTGCAGGATGACGAAGCGGTCCTCGGGGATCGTCTCGCCGATCACGGCGAAATCCAGGTCCCACTTGTCGAAGATGGCGCGGGCCTCGTCCTCCTTCTCGGGGCGCAGGACCATCAGCATGCGTTCCTGGCTTTCCGACAGCATCATCTCATAGGCGGTCATGCCGGTTTCGCGCTGCGGCACGCGGTCCAGGTTCAGCCGGATGCCCAGGCCGCCCTTGTCGCCCATCTCGACCGCCGAACAGGTCAGCCCGGCCGCGCCCATGTCCTGGATGGAAATGACCGCGCCGCTGGCCATCAGTTCCAGGCAGGCCTCGAGCAGCCGCTTTTCGGTAAAGGGGTCGCCCACCTGCACCGTGGGGCGCTTTTCCCCGATCGTGTCGTCGAATTCGGCGCTGGCCATGGTGGCCCCGCCCACGCCGTCGCGCCCCGTGCGCGCGCCCAGATAGACCACCGGCATGTTCACGCCCGAGGCAGCCGAGTAGAAGATCGCATCGGTGTCCGCCAGGCCCGCGGCAAAGGCATTGACCAGGCAGTTGCCGTTGTAGGCGCGGTGAAAGCGCACCTCGCCGCCCACATTGGGCACGCCGAAACAATTGCCATAGCTGCCGATGCCCTCGACCACGCCCTTGACCAGATGCGCCGTCTTGGGGTGGCCGGGTTCGCCGAAGGACAGCGCGTTCATCGCCGCGATGGGCCGGGCGCCCATGGTGAAGACGTCGCGCAGGATGCCGCCCAGGCCGGTGGCCGCGCCCTGGTGCGGCTCGATGTAGCTGGGGTGGTTGTGGCTTTCCATCTTGAAGATGACGGCCTGGCCATCGCCGATGTCGACCACGCCCGCATTCTCGCCCGGGCCGCAGATCACCTGGGGGCCGGTGGTGTGCAGCGTGCGCAGCCATTTCTTCGACGACTTGTAGGAACAGTGTTCGTTCCACATCGCGCTGAAGATGCCCAGTTCGGTGAAGGTCGGCGCCCGGCCGATGATCTGCAGGATGCGGTCGTATTCGTCGGGCTTCAGCCCATGGGCGGCGATCAGGTCGGGGGTGATCTCGGGTTCGGCGTGCATGGCATCCCCTCGGGCAGGTTTGCGCCGTCATAGCGGCGGCCGGGGGGCAATGCCAGCGTGCAGTTGTCCCGCGCGCGGGGACCGGGGCCCAACCGAATTCCGCACGGAATTCGGACCAATTCCTTGCAAGGAATTGGCCGCGGCGGGGACGATTCGCCAGGGGGCCGGATCGCGCGCTGCCGGATCGTGCGGCAGGGGCGATGCCGCGCTGCGGAAATTCCGGGCAGATCCCGCGCGGCAAAAAAAAGGCCGAGCAGAAGCTCGGCCCAAGTCCAACAGGGAGGTATGAAGGAACAAGAGAAACTCGAACGCCCCTTCGCCGTTGCAGATATGGCGGGGTCCGAGTCGTCGCAAGGCACGATATGTCGCATTTGCGGCATGGCCGTGTTGCGCCCTGCGCATGGCTTTGCCGAAGACCTTTCATGACGCGCCGCCCCCCGGGTCCGGCCGAGGCCGGGATCGTCAGTTCGCGCTGGCCTGGATCGCGACCAGCCTCGGGCTCAACAAGCTGCTGCTGTTCTATCCCGAGCGGCAGGCGGCCGTGCTCGCCGCGCGCAAGAAATTCCTCGCCAGCCGGCTCGGCGATCTCTGCCTGATCGCGGCGATGGTGCTGCTCCATCAGGCTTTCGGCAGTCTCGACTATGCGGTCCTGTTCGCGGGGGCGGAGGCGATGCGCGTCGGCGGAGACATTCCCGCTGCCATCCATGCGGTCGCGGTACTGCTGGTGATCGCCGCGCTGCTCAAGTCGGCGCAGTTCCCGCTGCATGGCTGGCTCACCGAGGTGATGGAGACACCGACACCCGTGTCGGCGCTCCTCCACGCCGGCGTGATCAACGCCGGCGGCTTCCTCGTGCTGCGTTTCGCCGACGTCATTTCGCTCTCGTCGCCATCGATGGAGATCCTGGTCATCGTTGGCGGCGTTACCGCGCTGTTCGGATCGGTCGTCATGCTGACCCAGACCAGCGTCAAGGTTTCGCTG
>JACXUX010000218.1 GCA_014763725.1 Rhodobacterales bacterium | reverse complement strand
CCTGGTCGATGGTCAGGTCGGCGCCCAGCTTGCCGCGGATCGGGCCCTCGGGGCCCTGGCTGATCTGACCCGAGATATGGACCAGGTTGCCCGTGCGCACGAAGGGGACGTAGTTGGCCGCGGGGGCTGGCGCGTCGGGCAGGGTCACGCCCAGTTCGGCAAGGCGGGCTTGGATCGGGGTCATCGCATCCTCGGGCTTTTGTGGCGCGCGCAGGCTAGCCGCCCGCGCCGGCGCTGCCAAGGTCAGCTTTCCCGGAAGGCGCGGTTGAAGTAATCGGTGAAGGGCTTGAGCAGATAGGCCATCGGCGTGCGGTCGTCGGTGCGGATGAAGGCCTCGACCGGCATGCCGGGCAAGAGCGCCTTGCCCTCGAGCCGGTCGATCTCGCCCGCGTCCAGGGTGATCTCGGCCCGGTAGTAGGTGGCGCCCGACCGTTCGTCGGTCAGCGCATCGGCCGAAACGAGGGTGACCTGGCCGTTCAGTTCCGGCGTGGTGCGGGCCGAGAAGGCGGGGAACATCAGCCGCACCGGTCGGCCGGCCTGGACCTGGTCGATGTGGATCGGCGGCACCTGGGCGGCAATGACCAGGGGGCGATCCTGGGGGATCAGATAGAGCACGGGTTCGGCCGGGCGGATGACCGACCGCGGCGTGGTCACCGCCAGTTCCAGCACCAGCCCCGACACGGGGGCGCGGATGTCAAGCCGGGCGATCTGCTCGGACAGGGCGCGGCGGCGTTCGGCCAGTTCCAGTTCCTGGGTGCCGATGTCGCGCAGCTGGGTGCTGGCCTCTTCGCGCCGGGCGGCGGCCAGGCGCAGGGCCTCGATCTCGAATTCGGTGATCCGGCCCTCGGCCTGGGCGCGGGCGGCGATCAGTTCGCCGATCTGGCCCTGCAGGCGGGCCTCTTCGCGTTGCAGCGCAAGGACGCGGGCGACCTGGGCCAGGCCCTTGTCGAACAGGTCCTGCTGGCTGGCCAGTTCCTGGGCGATCAGGTCCAGCTGGGTGCCGAGCGCGGTGCGCTGGGCCACGACCCCCTCGATCTGGGACGCGATCTGGGCCTTGCGCTTGTCCAGCTGCGACAGCTGCTGGTCGATGGTTTCGCCGCGGGCGGCGAAGAGGCGGGCCTGGCCGTCCATCAGGTCGCGCACGGCGGGGTCGCGGGCGGCGGCCTGTTCCAGTTCGGCGGGGAAGGTGATCCGGTCGCGGCCGTCGCGTTCCGCCTCGAGCCGGCCGCGGCGGGCCAGCGCCTCATACAGCTGATTCTCGACGATCGTCAGTTCCGATTGCAGCAGCGCGCCGTCCAGCCGGAACAGCACGTCGCCCGCGGTGACGGCGGCGCCCTCGGTCACCAGGATTTCGGCCACCACGCCGCCGTCGGGGTGCTGGACGACCTGGCGGTTCTGTTCGACCTCGACCTGGCCGGGGGCCACGATGGCGCCGGCCAGCCGGGTGCCGACCGCCCAGCCGCCGAACCCCCCTACCAGCAGCGCCAGCGTCAGCCAGCCCAGAGCCAGCGGCCCGCGGGCCGACCATGCCTTGCGATCTGTCATGTCACACCCCCCGGGGTGGCGCTGCGGGTGATTTCGGCCTGGTTCCTGACCATCTCGCGCAGGATCTGGTCGCGCGGGCCAAAGGCGCGGCGCGTGCCTTCGGCCAGCATCAGCAGCAGGTCGCATTCCTGGATGGCGGCGGGCCGGTGCGCCATGATCAGCACGGCGTGGCCGGCCTCCTTGGCGGCGCGGATGGCGCCGTTCAGCGCGACCGAGCCTTCGTTGTCCAGGTTCGAGTTCGGTTCGTCCAGGATCAGCAGCACCGGATCGCCATAGAGCGCCCGGGCCAGGCCCACGCGCTGGATCTGGCCGCCCGACAGCATGCCGCCCAGCGCCGAGACCCGCGTGTCATAACCCTGGGGCAGTTTCAGGATCATCTCGTGCGCGCCGGCACGGCGGGCGGCGTGGACCACGGCCTCGGCATCGGGGGCGGGGTCCAGACGGGCGATGTTGTCGGCGATGGTGCCGTCGAACAGCGTCACCTGCTGGGGCAGATAGCCGATCAGGCGGCCCAGGACCTCGGGGTCATACTGGTCCAGCGTGGCGCCATCCAGCCGGATGCGGCCGGCGGCGGCGGGCCAGACGCCGGTCAGGGCGCGCGCCAGCGTCGACTTGCCCGACCCCGAGGGGCCGATCACGCCCATGGCCTGCCCGGGTTCTAGGCGAAAGCTGACCATGCGCAGCGAGGCCGTCGACTGCCCCGGCGGAATGACCGAGAGCTGCTGCACCTCGAGCAGGGCGCGCGGGCGGGGCAGGGCGGTGCGCGGCACCCCGGCCGGAACGATGCTGAGCAGCTGCACCAGCCGCGCCCAGCCTTCCTGCGCGCGGGTGACAGTGGCCCACTGGCCGATCGCCTGTTCCACCGGCGCCAGTGCCCGCCCGGCCAGGATCGAGGCCGCGATCATCGCGCCGGAGGTGATCTCGCCCCTCAGCGAAAGCCAGGCGCCTGCGCCCAGGATGGCCGACTGCAGCGCCATGCGAAAGGTCTTGGAGGCCACGGCAAAGCCGCCCGTGCGGTCGGCCGCGGCGATGGATTTCACCAGCGCCTCGGCCCGCAGGCGGTTCCAGCGGGCAAAGCCTGCGGGCATCATGCCCAGGGCCTGCATCACCTCGGCCTCGGCCTTGAGCTGTTCGGACATGCGGTCGGCCTGCAGCGTGGCCATCGTCGCCTCATGCAGGGGGGCGCGGGTGGCCAGGCGGTTGATCATGGTCAGCACGATCAGCACCACCCCCCCGGCCAGCGCCAGCCAGCCCAGCAGCGGGTGGAAGACATAGATCGCGGCCAGGAACATCGGCGCCCAGGGCATGTCCAGCAGCGCCGCCAGCACGGGCGAGGTCAGGAAGCGCTGCACCGATTCCAGATCGCGCTGCGCGGCCACGGCGGCCGAGTCGTTGGGCTGGCCAGCCGACCGGCGCAGCGCGGCCGAGAACACGCGCGAATCAAGCCCCGCCTGAAAGCGCGCCCCGATCCGGCCCAGCAGGCGTGCGCGGGCATGGTCCAGCAGGCCCATGGCCAGGAACAGCCCGGCGACCAGGGCAGACAGGGCGACCAGCGTTTCCTCGGACCGGCTGCCCAGAACCCGGTCGTAGACCTGCAGCATGTAGAGCGGCCCGGTCAGCATCAGCAGGTTGACGAAGCAGGAAAACACGAAGGCCACGACGAACAGGCCGGTGGACCGGCCCAGCGCCGCCCGCAATTCGGCCCGTCCGCGTCGGTCGTCGGGGGTCGCCATCTGCTGCCAAACCTTTCCGGGCCTGCCGGCGAACCGCTGCCGGCGTGACGACAACGCCACGCATGGCGGTTGTCATCCCCGACGGCGGCCCTTATCCCTTGCCTTGTCGCCGCACAGGCCGATGTTGCCCGGCGTCCGGTTGCGAAAGTAGGAATATGTCCGGTTCTTTGCCAAGGGTTTTTTGTGCGCGCCGCCTGGGCGTGCTGGCCGTGGTGGCGGCGCTGGCCGGCTGCGGCACGGCGCCCGCGCCCTTTGACTACGATCCGTATGAAAAGGCCAACCGCGCCAACCATGCCTTCAACAAGGGGCTGGATACCGCCGTGCTGCGGCCGGTGTCGCAGGCCTATGGCGCGGTCGTGCCGGGGCCCGTGCGCAGCGGCGTGTCGAACCTGGCCAACCACCTGGACCTGCCGCGCGACATGGTGAACTACCTGCTGCAGGGTCGGCCCGTGGCGGCGATGGAAACCGCGCTGCGCTTCACGATGAACACGACCTTTGGCGTGGCGGGGCTGCTGGACCCCGCCACCGACATGGGGCTGCGGCGCAACTCGACCGATTTCGGCGAGACGCTGCATGTCTGGGGCCTGGCCGAGGGCGCCTATGTCGAACTGCCCGCGCTGGGGCCGGCCACCGAACGCGATGCCGCGGGCAAGCTGGTCGATTTCGTGCTGAACCCGACGCGGGCGCTGACCGGCGATCCGGCGCGGGTGGCCACGGCGGCGGGCATCGGCTCAAGGCTTGGTGATCGGGACCGCTATTCCGACACGATCGACTCGGTCCTATATCAATCGGCCGACAGCTATGCGCAGACGCGGCTGCTGTATCTGCAGAACCGCCGGTTCGAACTGGGACAGACCGCCGCGGATGACACGTTCATCGACCCGTATGAGGACTGAGATGCGGAACACCTACACTAGGCGCGCGGTTCTGGCCGGCGGCACGGCCGCGGCGGCGATGGCGGCCTGGCCCGTCCAGGCGCTGACCGTGTCCAGCGCGCGCGTCCTGATCGGCAAGGTGGTGGACGAGGTCAACCGCGTCATCGCCTCGGGCAAGTCGGAAAAGGCGATGTTCGTCGAGTTCGAGGCGCTGTTCGTGCGCTATTCCGACGTGTCGGCGATTGCGCGGTCGGCGCTGGGCCCGCCCGCGCGCACGGCCAGCGCGGCCGAGATGGCGGCCTTTACCAAGGCCTTCCAGGGCTACATCAGCCGCAAGTATGGCCGCCGCTTCCGCGAATTCATCGGCGGGCGGATCGAGGTGACCGACGCCAAGCCGCTGAACAGCTATTTCGAGGTGGTCTCGATCGCCTATCTGCAGGGCGAGGCGCCGTTCGACCTGCGCTGGCATGTGTCCGACCGGTCGGGGCGCGAGCTGTTCTTCAACATCATCATCGAAGGCGTGAACATGCTGGCCAGCGAACGGGCCGAGATCGGCGCGATGTTGGACCGCCGCAAGGGCAGCATCGCCGGGCTGATCGAGGATCTGAACGCGGTCTGACCGGGCGGCCGGGGCCGGGGCACAGGGGGCGCCTGCGGGCGCCCCCTTGCGTTTCGCGGTGGCCGTCAGTTGCCGCCGGTCAGGACGTTCATCACCTCGCGCAGGATCTGTTCGGCCAGGTCGGGCTTGCGTTCGCGCCGCGGCGCGAA
>JACXUX010000217.1 GCA_014763725.1 Rhodobacterales bacterium | reverse complement strand
CGCGCGAAAGCCCCCCGCCGCACCGAATTTTCTGCGAAAATTCGGTGCGGCGGGGGGCTTTCGCGCGGGCGCGCGGCGCGCTACGCTCGGGGGATGACACCGATCCTGCAGGACCGCCTGCCCGAACTGATCTGGATGGCGCCCGCCAGCGCGCGCCTGCCCGGCATCCAGCCGGTGGCGGGCGACGACTGGCTTCGCCGGGATGAGGCCTTTGCCCCGCAGATGGCGCTGCGCGACCGGCTGATCGCCGAACGCCCGGGGGCCGTGCATGCGCTGCTGCCCCAGGCGCGGGCGGCGGCGGCCGAGCTTTACGACATGATCCTGACGCGCCTGGCCGCCGATCCGGGCTATGCGCCGGTGCCGGGGGGCCTGCGCCGGCCCGATGGCGTGGTGGTGCCGCTGGACGCCGCTGCGCCGCTGCGGACGCTGGGCCGGCTGGTGCAGCCCGACCTCTGCCTGCTGCAGCCCGGGCCCGCGGGGGGCGAGGCGCTGCTGACCGGGGCGATCCTGTGCTTTCCGGCCAGCTGGCGGCTGGACCAGAAGATCGGCCGCCCGATGACCGCGATCCACGGGCCCGTGCCCGAATACGACCCCGACCTGGCCGCCCGCGTGCAGCGGATGCTGGACGCGATCCGCCCCGGCCGGCCGCTGTGGCGGGGCAATGCGCTGATCTACGACGACCCCGAGCTGCATCAGCCGCGGGCCGAGGGCGTGCCGCGGCCCCGGCCGGTGCGGGGCGACTATGTCCGGTCGGAGTATCAGGTGCTGATGCGCCTGCCGCGGACGGGGGCGGTAGCCTTCCTGATCCATACCCGGGTAGTGCGCCTGGCCGCGCTGCCGGCCGAGGCGGCCGCCGCGCTCTGTGCGCGCGACGGTTTCGCGCTCGCGCCCTAGGTCAGATCGGCATCAGCGCCAGCACCTCGCGCGCGAAAGGCGAATTGCCGAAGGCCAGCACCGCCCCGGTCAGCGCCATGGCGCGGCCCGACAGGCGCATGTCCTCGCCCCGCAGCAGCGAATAGGTCATCATCGCGGCGCCGACCGGCAGGGCCACGACGATCATCGTGGCGTTCATCGCATGGACCGCCAGCCGCATCTGGGTGCTGAGCGGGGCCAGGTCCTGGGGCGCGGCCGCGACCGGCTCCGCGGGATAGAGCGCGGCGCGCACCCGTTCCAGCTCGGGGTCGCGCGGGCGCGGCAGGTCGGGCTGGTCGTTGGCGGGCGCGGCCTCGGCCGGGGGTCGGACGGCCATGCGCAGGATGGGGCGCGGGCGCGGCCGGGCGCAGGGCGGCGACAACGGCGTGATCCGCGGCCGGTCCGTGGCAAGATCCTCGACGGCGGGGGCCGGTTCCGGCGCCGGTTCCGCGGCGGGATCGGCGGCAGAGGCGGCCACGGAGGGGGCAGCCTGGTCCGCGACCGGGTCCGCGACCGGGTCCGCGACCACCTCGGGATCGGCCAGGGCGGCAGGCGGCGGATCGGCCACCGCGGGCGCGGGGCGGGCCGCGGGGCGCAGCGGCACCACGGTCTGGTCGCGCGCGGCCAGTTCCGCCATCATCCGCGCCATCAGCCGGTCGATCACGGCGGGGTCGTCGGCCAGGGCGGCGTCGACGGTCGCGGGGTCGATCAGTTCGGCCTCGTCCACGCCGGCGGCCCAGGGCTGCGCCGGGGTCTGCATCAGCGCGTCGAGCAGGTCGTCCACCACCTCGGCCGTCACGATGCGGTCCAGCGTGTGCCAGGCCTCGTCATCGCAGGGCCAGCGCAGGATCAGCCGGTCGCAGATCATCCGCGCCAGCCCGTCGCGGCGGCGGGCCAGGATGTCGGTCAGGCCCTCTTCCTCGCCATGACCGACCGAGACGGTCAGGCAGGCGGCATAGCGGCCGCGCAGGTCCTCGGAATAGCCCAGCACGATGCGCGAGCCGTCCAGGTTGAAGACCGCGACATCCTCGCAGTCCCAGGTCAGGTCGCGCCGGTCGGCCGGGCAACGCGCCAGCGCCACGTCCAGTTCCCGCACCACATGGGCAAAGTTCAGCTGTGGCGGCCGCAGATACAGCAGCTGGGCAATCGTACTGGTTGCTCTGGCACTCATGGCAGACCTCCAACCATCCTCGCCCACGCTTATCGCGGCCGAATGTGCCCCCATTGCGCGCCAATTGTGAAATTAAAAAGGAATTAACCAGAGTTTGCGCGGCGTTTCCGTCCCGCCTGCGCGGCCGGGCGGCGCGGGGACTTTGTTTCCGCAAGGCCCGGGGCAGCCCGGCCCGGGCCGGGGCGGCTCGCCCCTTGCGGGCCCCAGGGCAAGCCCCACTCACCCCCTGCGCGAAAGGCCCGGGGGAAGCCCGCCGGCCGGGCGCGGTGGCATTGTTTCGCATGGCGCAAAAGGCAAGGGGCGCGCCGTGAGCGGCGCGCCCCCCCATCCTGCCCCCGGGGGCCGGATCAGCAGCTGTAATACATCGCGTATTCGATCGGATGCGGCGTGTGTTCGTAGGCGTAGACCTCTTCCCACTTCAGCGCCATGTAGCCTTCCAGCTGGTCCTTGGTGAAGACGTCGCCGGCCAGCAGGAAGTCGTGGTCCTTCTCCAGCTCTTCCAGCGCCTCGCGCAGGGACCCGCAGACGGTCGGGATCTGGGCCAGTTCCTCGGGCGGCAGGTCGTACAGGTCCTTGTCCGACGCGGGGCCGGGGTGGATCTTGTTCTTGATGCCGTCGAGGCCGGCCATCAGCAGCGCGGCAAAGGCCAGATAGGGGTTGGCCGAGGGATCGGGGAAGCGCGCCTCGACACGCTTGGCCTTGGGCGATTCGGTCCACGGGATCCGGACGCAGCCCGACCGGTTGCGGGCCGAATAGGCGCGCAGCACCGGTGCCTCGAACCCGGGGATCAGCCGCTTGTAGCTGTTGGTCGCCGGGTTGGTCAGCGCGTTCAGCGCCTTGGCATGCTTCAGGATGCCGCCGATGAAATACAGCGCCTCCAGCGACAGGTCGGCATACTGGTCGCCCGCGAACAGCGGCTTGCCGTCCTTCCAGATCGACATGTTGACGTGCATGCCGCTGCCGTTGTCGCCCTTCATGGGTTTCGGCATGAAGGTGACGGTCTTGCCATAGGCATGCGCCACGTTGTGGATGACGTACTTGTATTTCTGGATGTTGTCGGCCTGTTCGACCAGCCCGGCGAAGATCATCCCCAGCTCGTGCTGGCAGGTGGCGACCTCGTGGTGGTGCTTGTCGACGCGCATGCCCATCCGCTTCATGGTGGACAGCATCTCGCCGCGGATGTCCTGGGCCTCGTCCACCGGGTTGACGGGGAAGTAGCCGCCCTTGTGGGACGCGCGATGGGCCTGGTTGCCGCCCTCATACTCGGTATCGGTATTCCAGGCCGCCGCATCGGCGTCGATCTGGTAGGCCACCTTGGCCGACGTCACCGAATAGCGCACGTCGTCGAAGATGAAGAATTCGGCCTCGGGGCCGAAATAGGCCGCATCGCCGATGCCGCTGGCCTTCAGATAGGCCTCGGCCTTGACGGCGGTGCCGCGCGGGTCGCGGCTGTAGGGCTCGCCCGTGTCGGGCTCGACCACGTTGCAATGCACGCAGAGCGTCTTTTCGGCATAGAACGGGTCGATGTAGACCGATCCCGCATCGGGGATCAGCTTCATGTCGGACTGGTTGATCGACTTCCAGCCGGCGATCGACGAGCCGTCGAACATGAAGCCTTCCTCGAAGAAGTCCTCATCCACCAGGTCGGCCATCAGCGTGACATGCTGCAGCTTTCCCTTGGGATCGGTGAAGCGGATGTCGACATACTCGACCTCCTCGTCCTTCATCAGCTTGAGCGCTGCTTCCACCTTGCTCATCGCCTTGACGTTCCTTTCGTTGCTGTGTGCCGTGCGGCCCTTCCCGCCCGGGCGGGGCGGTCGCGGTTTGCCGATCGCGCCGTCAGATGGCGTCGTCGCCCGTCTCGCCGGTGCGGATGCGGATCGCCTGTTCCACCGCGGTGACGAAGATCTTGCCGTCGCCGATCTTTTCGGTGCGGGCGGCGGCGATGATCGCCTCGATCGCGGGTTCGATCATGTCGTCGGACAGGACCAGCTCGATCTTCACCTTGGGCAGGAAGTCGACGACATATTCGGCGCCGCGATACAGTTCGGTATGTCCCTTCTGCCGGCCGAAGCCCTTGACCTCGGTCACCGACAGGCCCTGAATGCCGGCGTCCTGCAGCGCCTCCTTCACCTCGTCCAGCTTGAAGGGCTTGATGATCGCCTCGATCTTCTTCATGGGCCGACTCCCTTGGCGCGTCTTGAGTGTCAGTGACCATGTTGGCGGGGCGGGCTCAATCCGTCAGCCTGCGGATGCGGGGGCGGAACCCGGGAATACGGCGGAAGTGATGATTTTTTGTGCAACGGGCGCGCGGAACGGGCGATCTGTGAACGGAGGGGGGCGCAAGGTGACCGAAGTTCCGACATCTGCCCAAATGCGCGCCGCCGAAAGGGCCGCGATTGCGGCGGGCCGGACCACGGGCGCCGCGCTGATGGAGGCCGCGGGCGCGGCCGTCGTGGCCGCCATCGGCGCGCAGTGGCCCGATCTGGCGGCGCGGCCGGGGGTGGCGGCGGTGCTGTGCGGGCCGGGCAACAACGGCGGCGACGGGTTCGTGATCGCCCGCCTGCTGCAGGGCCTGGGCTGGCGGGTGCGCGTGGCGCTGATGGGCGATCCGGCGCGGCTGCCGCCGGATGCGGCGGCCAATCTGGCGCGCTGGCGGGCGCTGGGGGGGCTGGCCGACTGGCCCCCCGCCCCGGACCCGGCCGATCTGGTGGTGGATGCGCTGTTCGGCACGGGGCTTGCGCGGCCGGTCGACCTGCCCCCCGGCTGGCCGCCCGCGGGGGCGCGGGTGGTGGCGGTGGACGTGCCCTCGGGCCTTTGTGCCGACAGCGGGCGGCCAGCCGGGGGGCAGGT
>JACXUX010000216.1 GCA_014763725.1 Rhodobacterales bacterium | reverse complement strand
GGCGCTGTCGGGATGCGGCGACGGAGCGGGATGGAACAGCGCGCCGGGCAGATAGGCGCGCGGGATGTCAATGCCGGGCGGCGTCGCCCGACCCGAGGCAAGAACATCGGGCAGAAGATGCGTGTGCGGGCCGACCTGCGAACGCCCCCCGGGCGGGGGGATCGGCGTGGTGACCTCGGCCCGGCCCAGTGCGCTTTCCACCACGCGGGCCGGGCTTTCGGCGACAAGCCGGGGGCCCGCCACCCGCAGGACGGTGGCAAGATCGGCCCCCGCCAGCGAGGTCAGCAGACAGGACAGATCGCCCGGCGGGCAGCGCACGCAAAACCGCGCTTCCTTGCGGCCAAGGCCCAGATCGAACAGGCGGTGGCTGCGACTGGCAGGGTCGAGCGCGGCTGTGTCCGGGCCAAGATCGGCCAGCCCCGAGGCCACCGGCAGACGCCCGCGTTCGCGCAGGACGACCAGCGCCAGCGGGGCGCGGTCAGCGGGCACGGAGGGGGTAGCAAAGGACAGCGCGCGCAGATCCTCGCCCAACAGCAGCCGCAGGCCGCCGCCGTGGGTCAGGGCCGTGACGCTGTCGCCATGGACAGTGACCACGAACCGCGCGCCCGGGTGGAGCATGACCTCTGCCACCGCCCCCGAGACGCCGAAGACCCAGGTGCCGTCCCCCGCCGACAGCCGTTTCAGGACTTCGGCCCGAATGACGTCCGCATCCCAGGGCAGGCGTGTGCAGGTGATCCCCAGCCGGGCAAACCGGGCGGGCAGCGCGTCCCAGACCGCGTCGCGAAAGGCGGGCGGCGCGTCGCGCCACAGCGCGATTTCCTCGGAAGTGCGGGCACAGCCGAGGCACAGGCCGCTGTCCTGATCCATCCGGCAGACGCCGGTGCAGGGGCTGACAAGACTGGAGCCGGATGTGGGTGTCATGCGGTGTCCTGCATGCTGGCAAGGGCCTTTCGGATGGCCTCCAACCCGTCGGTCAGCGCGGCGGGGCCGGGTTGCAGGATCAGCGGCGACTTGATCTCGACGATCCGGCCCGCGCGCACGGCGGGAATGGCCTGCCAACCGGGGCGGCTGGCGATCTGCCCGGGGCGCAGCTTCTTGCCGCACCAGGAGGCGAGGATGATGTCGGGTGCTGCGGCGACGACCTGATCGGATGTCACGATCCGATCCCTTGCGGCCTTGTGCCGGGCAAGGTCTGCGAACACATCCTGGCCGCCCGCGATGGCGATCAGCTCGGACACCCAGCCGATCCCGGAAATCATCGGCGCGTCCCATTCCTCGAAATAGACCCGGGGGCGGGGTTGGCCCTCGACGGCGGCGGCGCAGCGGGCCAGCCGGTCCTCATACTGCGCGACCAGCCGCGCGGCCTGTGCGCCGCGCCCGACCATGGCGCCCAGATGGCGGATCATGGCGAGGATCCCCGCCACATCGCGCTGGTTGTAGGTCATCACCGTCAGGCCCGCCGCGATCAGCTCTGCCACGATCGCGGCCTGAAGATCGGAAAAGGCCAGCACCAGATCGGGGTCCAGCGCGCGGATCTTCGGGATGTCGGCCGAGGTGAAGGCCGCGACGCGCGGCTTTTCCCGCCGCACCCGTGCCGGGCGCACCGCATAGCCCGAAACACCCACGATCCGGTCCTGCGCGTCCAACAGGTACAGCGTCTCGACTGTTTCCTCGGTCAGACAGACGATGCGTTCGGGCGGAAAGCGGCGCATGTCAGATGTGCCTCCGGCGCAGGAGCCAGACGAAGAACAGGCCGCCCACAAGACCGGTCACGATGCCGATGGGCATATCCTCGGGCGCCATCACGGTGCGCGCGGCGATATCGGCCCACAGCAGCAGAATCGCGCCCGCCAGTGCGGCGGCGGGCAGGACGCGGGCGTGATCGCCGCCCACCACCATGCGCACGATATGCGGCACCATCAGCCCGACAAAGCCGATGATGCCGGAAAAGGCGACCATCACCCCGGTGATCATCGCCCCCGCGACAAAGACGGTCAGCCGGAACCGCGCCACGTTCAGGCCCAGGGTCGCCGCCGTCTCGTCGCCCACGGTCATGGCGTTCAGATCGCCCGACCGCAGCCAGAGCCACAGGCCAAGTGGCACCAGCACGATCAGCGGCCAGACCAGATGCCCCCATTGCGCCAGGCCAAGGCCGCCCAGCATCCAGAACACCACCGTGTGCGTTGCGCGCGGATCGCCCAGAAAGATCAGCATGTTGGCCAGTGCCATCACGATAAACGACACCGCCACGCCGGCCAGCACCATGCGGTCAGCGCTGGTTGCCCGCGCGGCCTGCGCCACGCCCAGGACGAGCATGGTCGTGACCAGCGCCCCCGCAAAGGCCAGCAAAGGCACCGTGGACAGGCCCAGAAACAGCCCCGTGTGCAACAGCGCCAGGATCGCCCCGAAGGCCGCGCCCGACGAGATGCCCAAGAGATGCGGGTCGGCCAGCGGATTGCGGGTGACGGCCTGCAAGGCCGCCCCCGTCACCGCCAGCCCCGCCCCGACCAGCGTCGCCAGGATCGCGCGCGGCAGGCGCAGGTCCCAGACGATGGCGGCATGGCCGCGCGGCCAGTCCGGCGCGACGGTGCCGGGCAACACCGCGTTGACCAGCACCCCCCAGACCGTGGCCCCCGGAACGAAGACGGCACCAACACTGACCGCCAGGGAGAAGGACAGAAGCAGGATCCCTGCCCCGCTGATGGCGAGCAGCGGCAGCGCCCCGCGCCGAGGGCGCGCCCGTCCCATCGCGGTCGCGCCGCGGCCTGTGCCCGTGCCGTCCATGGTCACTGGGCCCGGAAGGCTTCGGCCAGCGTCCGCACGGCGGCGATATTACGCGGGCCCGGCGTCGCCTCGACATATTGCAACACGACAAAGCGGTTCTTCTGCACCGCGTCGATATCGGCAAAGGCGGGGTTGTTCCGCATGAAGGCGATCTTCTGCTCGGCCGTCACGTCGCCGTAGTTGACGATCACGATCACCTCCGGGTCGCGCGCGATCACGGTTTCCCAGCCGATCTCGGCCCAGCTTTTCTCGAAATCGTCCATGATGTTCGTGCCGCCTGCCGCCTCGATCAGCGCCGTCGGCATGGCATAGCGCCCGGCGGTAAAGGGCGCATCCTCGCCCGAGTCATAGACAAACACACGCGGCGGCGTGGCCAGCGGCGTGAGCCCCGCCAGATATTCCGCCAGCTCCGCGCGCCAGCCTTCGACCAGCGCCTGCGCCCGGTCCGACACGCCGAAGATGGTGCCGAGGTTCAGGATGTCGGCATACATGTCCTCCATGCTGGCCTTGTCCTTCTGCATGATATGGATGCAGCTTTCGGTCAGCTCGTAGACCGCGATGCCATAGGGGGCGAGCGTCTCGGGCGTGACCTCGCCGCCGACCCGCATCCCGTAGTTCCACCCGGCAAAGTAGAAATCTGCCCCCGCGCCGATCAGCACCTCGCGCGAGGGGTATCTCGCCGACAGTTCCGGCAGTTCCTCCACGCCCGCCCGCAGCGTCTCGTCCAGCGTTTTCCAGCCCGAGATGCCGGTATAGCCGATCATCCGGTCGGTCAGCCCGAGAGCCAGCATCATCTCGGTCAGGTTCACGTCGTTCGAGATCGCGGCAGCAGGAGGCGCGTCGAAGGTCACGCTGCGGTTGCAGCTTTGCACGGTGACGGGATAGGCCAACGCCGGGGCGGCAGCGGTCAGCAGAAGGGCGGCAAGGATCAGGCGCATGGGGTCTCCTTTCGGGAGCGTTGGGGATCAAGGTGAAAGGTCAGGTGCGGCAAACCGGCCAGATGCAGCCGGTCTTGCCGGACCGACACGTCAAAGGCCGGGCCCAGCGTGGCCGGGGTCAGCGCCAGCGCCGCCGGTCCCTGCGCCACGGCGCGGCCGGCATGCAGCAGCACGACCTCGTCGCAGGTCGTGACGGCCAGGTTCAGGTCGTGCAGGCTGACGACGATGGTCAGGCCCAGGTCACGGATCAACGCCAGCGCCTCAAGCTGGTGGCGGATGTCGAGGTGATTGGTCGGCTCGTCCAGAACCAGCAGCGCGGGCTCCTGCGCCAGCGCGCGGGCGATCATCACACGCTGCCGCTCGCCGCCTGACAGGGTGCCGATCCGGCGGTCGGCCATCTCGGTCAGACGCAACCGCGCGAGCGCGGCGGCAATCACGACGCCATCGCGCGCCCCGCCGCGCGACAGGCCCTGCCGGTGCGGCGCCCGCCCGAGCGCCACGATCTCTTGCACCGTCAGGGCAAAGTCGGTCGGCTGTTCCTGCAGGACGGCCGCCACCTGACGGGCCACCGCGCGCGGGTCCATCGCCCAGATGTCGGCCCCCTCAAGCAGGACGCGGCCGCGCGAGGGGCGCAGATAGCGGTAGATCAGCCGCAACAGGGTGGACTTGCCCGCGCCGTTCGGGCCGACGATGCCCAGAATGCGCCCGCGCGACAGCGACAGGCTGATGCCGTCCAGCACGCCCGGACCACCCGGCGGCGACCAGGAACACCCGTCAAGCGACAGATGCGCCGTCATGACAGCCGCCCGCCCCGCCGTTCCGCGGCCAGCCGGGGGCCATGGCCCGAAGCGGAGGATACCGCCGCGACGCTGAGGTTGCGATCCGATCCCGACCAGTGCAGGCGGCAGACGCGACCGCAGGCGCGCGTCTCCACGGTGCCCGTCAGACTGAAATCAGGGCCGATGACGCCGCAGGCCCCGGACATGGCTGCGGCAAGCGCCTCCAGAAACTCTTGCGCGCATTCGCCGCGATAAGGCGTAGTGGCTAGGTTGCGGCAGGTCAACGGGCTTGATTGATCCCGGCGCAATCTGCCCGCTGGCCTGCCCGTCCGATATGCCGCCCCGCGGAATCACCGCCGACGGACCCGCCGCCACCCAACTTTTCATGTCGCGCAGCGCCATCGACAACGGCGCGACAAAGGCGGCCGTCGCCCGGACTGCGCGGGCGTCTACAGCGGGACCGGCTACCAGGGGAGGTGCACCGGTGAATGAGCATATCCCCCTTGTGCGCTCCCGTTTGTCTGGATAGTGGGTTATATCATAACATAACTTTTGGGGTGACCGTTGCTGCACGCCAGATTTTCCATCACCGTTCTCTCCGGCGTCCGAGAAGCCGGAACGGCGTGTTTTCGGGGGCATTGCCCGATCGCCACATGGCCTGAAGGGGTCGCGGAGGTCTCGCGCGCATCCGCGCTGTCGTCGATCAACCCGCTGGCCGACTTGGCCGACCTGCTTCCTGCCTCGCGGCCTGCGGAGGCGGCATGACCCTCGTTCGAGAGATCATGACGGGCGCGCCGATTGGCGTCAGCATCGCGGACACGCCCGAGGGGCTCTCGGCGCTGCATCGGCCCGGCTGCGCCGCGGCGATCTGGCGGCGCCAGCCCTTGCCGGGGTTCCAGTCGTGGATCGACGGGCTCGATCCGGAGGCCCTGCCGCGGGCACGGGTGATCCTGCGGCCGGAGGCCGTCCGCGACGCAGCATCCGAGGTCTGCGATGCGTCCGGCACGCCCCTCGGCCCGGAGCGAGACCGTCTCGTGGACGACATCGCGGCGCTCGCCGACATCTTCGCCGGGCTGATGCGGGCCCGCTGGCTGCGCCTACGGCTCGACGTGGTGACCACGAATGCCTGCCGCCGCTTCCATATCGACGCGGTGACGGCGCGGCTGGTCTGCACCTACCGGGGCACCGGCACGCAATACGGCATCTCCACCGACGGGGCCGAGCCGCGCCGGATCTTCACGGTGCCGACCGGCGCCCCGATCCTCTTGCGCGGCACGCTCTGGCCCGAACGCCCACGCTCCGGGCTGCTGCACCGCTCGCCACCCATCGAGGGCACCGGCGAGACGCGGCTCATGCTCGTGCTCGACCCGGTCGACGATCCCGAGGAGGAGGTCTGATGCGCGGCAATCGCGGGACCACGAGCCTCAAGCGCAAGCGCCGGAACGAGAACCCGATGCGGGACTTCGACCGGCTCCCGGCAGACCTGCGCGCCCGGCTCGCCGCGGCGGTGCTGCCCTGGCGGCCGCGCTCGGTGCGGCGCGCGTTCGACAGGGCGCTGGCCGAGACAGGGGATCGTGGCTTTGCGCTGTCACGACTGACGGCGCTGCAAGGCCGCCTCGTTGCACGGGATGCGGCGGCGGTCCGGGGGCCGGACCATCCGGCGGTGCAGGGCGAGCAGACGTCGAAATAGGTGTTCTTTTCCGTCAGTCCGGGCGAAATGACACAATTGCTCGACCAAACGAACACGGATAAACCTTCCGGCATGGGAAGGTTGCAAGTGACGATCTGGAATCGGGCCGTGTCGGTGCTTTGCGCACTGGCGCTGATGCTCGTGGCCTTCGGGCATCGCCCCGTCGAGACCGACCCGCGCCTGTCCGACCC
>JACXUX010000215.1 GCA_014763725.1 Rhodobacterales bacterium | reverse complement strand
GCGCAGCGCCCCGGCCGCCCCCGCGCTGACCGAGGCCACGGTGGCCGAGGCGCTGCGCGCCCTGATCGCCGACCGCACCGGCTATCCGGCCGACATGCTGGGCGCCGATCTGGACCTCGAGGCCGACCTCGGCGTCGATTCCATCAAGCGGGTCGAGATCGTGGGCGCGCTGCGCACCCAGCTGCTGCCGCAGACCGCCAAGACCGAGGCGGTGCGCGAGGCCATGGGCCCCGTCGCCCGCGCCCGGTCGATCGCCCAGATCGCGGCGAAATTCGTCCAGGTGGCGGACGGGCTGACCCCGGCCGCCGAGGCGCCCGCGCCGGTCGCGGCCCCCGCCCCGGCACCAGCGCCGCAGACCCCGGCGCCGGCGCGGCTGTCGATGCAGGATCTGCGGCAGTGGAACGCGCGCTTCGTGATGGTGCCGCAGCCGCTGGCCGATCAGGGGCCGACCGCGCCGCTGCCCGCGGGGCGCCATGCGATCACCGATGACGGCACGGGACTGGCGCCGCGGCTGGCGCAGGCGCTGGCCGCACTGGGCGCGCAGGCGGACATCCTGGACCCCGGCCTGTCCGATGCCGACCTGCGCGCCGCGCTGGCCCGGCACGACGACTGGGCGGGGGTGTTCCACCTGGCCCCGCTGGCGCCGCTGGCGACGACCGCGGCGGGCCAGCCCGTCGACTGGCACGGCGCGGTGACGCGGTCGTCGCGGGCGCTCTACACCCTGCTGTCGGCGCTGGGCCCGCGGCTGACGGCGCGGGGGGATGCGGTGGTGATCACCGCCTCGGCCCTGGGCGGCGCCTTCGGCTTTGATGGCGCGGTGCCGGCGAACCCGGCCGCGGGCGGGGCGCACGGCCTGCTGAAGGCGGTGGCGCTGGAATGGCCCGCGGTGCATTGCCGCGCGGTCGATCTGGCACCCGGACTGACGCCCGAGGCGCAGGTCCAGGCCCTGCTGGAGGAGGCCGCCCGCCGCACCGGCCCGGCCGAGGTGGGCCGCGGCCCCGGCACCCGGACCGAACTGCTGGCCGACCCGCGCAGCCTGGCCCCCGAGGCGCCGGTGGCCGTCGACCTGCGGCCGGGCGATGTGGTGCTGGTCACGGGCGGGGCGCGCGGGATCACCGCCAAGATCGCCCTGCATCTGGCAGGCCAGGTGGCCGCGCGCTTTGTCCTGATGGGCACCCAGACCCTGCCCGAGGGCCCCGAACCCGCCGATACTGCCGCCCATCGCGACGGCGCGGCGGTCAAGGCCGCGCTGATCGCCCGCGCCCGCGCCGCCGGCCAGACCCCGCGCCCGGCCGAGATCGAGCGCGAATGGCGCCAGATCCAGAAGACGCGCGAGATCCGCGACACGCTGGCCGCGCTGACCGCGGCCGGGGCGCAGGCCGACTATGTGGCCTGTGACGTGCGCGACCGGGCCGGCCTGACCGCGGCGATCCAGGCGATCCGCGACCGGCACGGGCGGATCGACGGCGTGCTGCATGGCGCGGGCGTGATCGAGGACAAGCTGCTGGCCGACAAGACGCCCGACAGTTTCGAGAACGTCCTGCGCACCAAGACCGACAGCGCCGAGACGCTGGCCCTCGCGCTGGGGCTGATGCCCGGCACGGCAGAGCCGGCGGGCGGGCGGCCGCGGTTCGTGGTGTTCTTCACCTCGGTCGCGGGGCGGTTCGGCAACCGCGGCCAGGGCGACTATGGCGCGGCGAACGAAACCGTGTCGAAATTCGCCCGCTGGCTGCAGGCGCAACCCGCGGCCAGCGCCACGCGGATCTGCGCGATCAGCTGGGGCCCCTGGGATACCGGCGCAGGCGGCATGGTGTCGCCCGAGATCAAGGCGCAGTTCGACGCGCTGGGCATCGTGCCCATTCCGCCCGACCTGGGCGTGGCGGCGCTGGCAGCCGAACTGCGCCACGGGTCGCGCGCCGAGCCCGAGGTCGTCTGGGGCGAAGGCCCCTGGGCGCGGGATGCCGCCCGCCTGACCGCCACAGGACTGACCCGGGCCGCAGAATGACCGCCGCGCATCCTGACGAACCGATCGCCATCGTCGGCATGGCGGGCATCTTCCCGCGCGCGCCCTCGGCCCGGGCGTTCTGGCGCAACATCCTGGCCGGGGTGGATGCGGTCGACCACGCGCCCCCCGACTGGGGCGCGGCGGACCTGCTGGACCCCGCCAGCACTGCCAACGACCGCGTCTATACCGACATGGGCGGCTTTCTGCGCGATCTGGCGGTGTTCGACCCGCTGAAGCACGGGGTGATGCCCAATTCGGTCGACGGCGGCGAACCCGACCAGTTCCTGGCGCTGCAGGTCGCGGCCGAGGCGACCGAGGACGCGGGCCTGCCCCTGCGCCCGGTGCCGGGCGACCGGGTGGCGGTGATCCTGGGTCGGGGCACCTATATCAACCGCGGCTTCACCACCGTGGTCCAGCACGGGCTGATGATCGACCGGCTGCTGACGATCCTGCGCCAGCTGCACCCCGACACGCCGGATGCCACGCTGGTCGAACTGAAATCGCGGCTGAAGGCGTCGCTGCCGCCGTTCAACGCCTCGATGGCGCCGGCGCTGGTGCCGAACCTGGTGGCGGGCCGCATCGCCAACCGGCTGGATTTCCGCGGCGCCAGCTATATCATCGACGCGGCGTGCGCGTCGTCGCTGATCGCGGTGGAACGCGGCATGGCCGACCTGCGCGCCGGGCGTGTCGACATGGCCGTGGTGGGGGGGGTGCATGCCTCGACCCCGGCGCCGATCTACCAGATCTTCTGTCAGCTCGAGGCGCTGTCGCGCAAGGGCCGCATCCGCCCCTTTTCGGCCGAGGCCGACGGCACCCTGCTGGCCGAGGGCGTGGGCATCCTGTGCCTGAAACGCCTGTCCGATGCCGAGGCCGCGGGCGACCGCATCTATGCCCTGCTGCGTGCGGTGGGCGTGGCCAGCGACGGCAAGGGGCTGGGCATCCTGGCCCCGCGTCCCGAGGGCGAGGAACTGGCGCTGGAACGCGCCTATGCCGAGGCCGGGATCGACCCCGCGTCGGTGGGTCTGATCGAGGCGCATGGCACCGCCACCGCCGTGGGCGACCGGACCGAGGTGGAAAGCCTGGCCAAGCTGTTCGGCCCGCGCCGCGGGGCGGCGCCCGATATCGCGCTGGGGTCGGTCAAGTCGATGATCGGGCATTGCCTGCCGGCCTCGGGCTCGGCCGGGATCATCAAGGCCGCGCTGGCGCTGCATCACAAGGTGCTGCCGCCGATGCTGGTGGATACGCCCAGCCCCGATCTGGGGCTGGATGCCTCGCGGTTCTATCTGAATACCCAGGCGCGGCCCTGGGTGCATGGGGGGGATGGCCCGCGCCGGGCGGGGGTGAATGCCTTCGGCTTTGGCGGGATCAACGCCCATGCGATCCTGGAGGAATACGTTCCCCCCGCGGTGGCCGCGGCGGCCGACCTGCTGCCCCCCCGCTGCGATGCCCCGGCGCCCGAAATCGACCGGCCGACCGAGCTTTTGCTGTGCGAGGCAGCGGATGCCACGGGCCTGGCTGCGGCGCTGCAGGGACTGATCCGCGATCTGGAACAGGCGGGCGACCTGGCCGCGCTGGCGCGCGGGCGCGCGGCGGATGCGCCCCGCGGCCTGCCCTGGCGCGCGGCGCTGGTGGCGGGCGGGGTGGATCAGGCGCTGGCCCATGCCCGCCGCCTGGCCGAGGTTCTGGCCGCGGGCAAGGCGCGGCTGCGCGACCGCAAGGGGCTGTATCTGGGCAAGGACCCGGTGGGCGGCAAGGTCGCCTTCCTCTTCCCGGGCGAGGGCAGCCAGTCCGCCGGCATGCTGCGCCAGCTGATGCTGCATGTGCCGGCGATGCGCGGCTGGTTCGATCTGGCCGAACGCGCCTTTGCCGATCATCCGCGGGGTCTGGGGCCCACCCAGGCGCTGATCGCGGCGGAGGAGGCCGATGCCGCGCTGTGGCGGATGGACATCGGGCCGGAACTGATCTTTGCCGCCAACCAGTCGGTGGCGGAACTTTACCGCCTGCTGGGCCTGCGCGCCGACATGCTGGCGGGCCATTCGACGGGGGAATATTCCGCGCTGTATGCCGCGGGGGTCACCCGCCGCGACAGCGCCGCCGTGCTGAAGGCCGAGATGCGGGCGCTGAATGCGCTGTATGAGCGGCTGGAGGCCGAGGGCGCCATTGCCGAGGGCCATCTGATCACGCTGGGCGCAGTGGACCGGCTGGCGCTGCGCGACCGGGTGGCCGGCCGCGACGACCTGTTCGTGGCGATGGACAATTGCCCCAACCAGCAAGTGTTGGCCGCCACCACGCCCGCGGCGCGGCAGGCGGCGCTGGACCTGGCCGAACAGCTGGGCGGGCTGGCCGATGCGCTGCCCTTTGCGCGGGCCTATCACAGCCCGGCCTTTGCGCCCTTTGCCCGGGCGCTGCGCGACTTTCTGGGCGGGCTGCCGCTGGGGGCGCCCGATCTGCCGGTCTATTCCTGCCTGACCGCCGAACCCATGCCCGCGGACCCCGATGCGATCCGCGATCTGGCCGCGGGTCAGTGGGCGGGCGCCGTGCGGTTCACCGAAACCATCCAGCGCATGCATGACGATGGCGCGCGGGTGTTCCTGGAATGCGGGCCGCGCAACAACCTGACGGCCTTTGTCGCCGACATCCTGCGCGACCGGCCGCATCTGGCGCTGGCCGTCGACACGCCCGGCCGCGGCGGGCTGGAACAGGCGCATCATTTCGCGGCCCAGCTGTGGGTGGCGGGCGTGCCCTTTGACCCCGCGGTGCTGATGCCGCCGCCTGCGTCGGACCTGCCGGCCGCGCGCAAGCCGATGGTGCTGAAGATGGGGCTGCAGCCGATGGAGCTGGCCTCGACCCGGGGGCTGGATCTGCCCGCGCCGGCGCCGACCCCGGCGGCCGCGCCTGTGCCGCAGGCCGCGCCCGTGGCCGCACCGGCCCCCGCCCCCGCAC
>JACXUX010000214.1 GCA_014763725.1 Rhodobacterales bacterium | reverse complement strand
GTCTGTTGCGGCGGCGGCGGGTTGACCGCCGGCATCGCCACCGCGGTTAAGGCGCACCATCCCGCTACCGACATCTACACGGTCGAGCGCTATGTCGAGGCGATCCTGGGCGATCCGTCGGAAACCGCGCGGCTGGTGCTGGAGGCGGACGGGGGCGCCACGCTGTTCGTGGGCACCCAGTCGAACGGGCAGGGGCATGAAACCGTCTATGCCGGAATGGTCGCGGCGCAGACCGGGCTGGCGCTGGAGGCGATCCGCGTGGTCCAGGGCGACAGCGACGCGATCCCCGCGGGCGGCGGCACCGGCGGGTCGCGCAGCGTCACGGTCCAGGGCGTGGCGATCGCGGCCACGGTGCAGGGCCTGACCCAGGCGATGGGCCAGGCGCTGGCCCCCGACCTGGGGCCCGGCGTGACCTTTGACCAGGGCACCTTCCGCGCGCCGGGCTCGAACCTGACGCTGACGCTGGCCGAGGCCGCCGACCGCCTGCGCGCCGCGGGCCAGGGCCATGTGCTGGACCACAGCCGCACCACCCGCCTGCCCGGGCGCAGCTATCCCAACGGCGCGCACTGGGCCGAGGTCGCGATCGACCCCGAGACCGGCCATGTCGAGATGCTGCGCCACATCGTCACCGACGATTTCGGCGTGCTGGTCCACCCCCGCCTGGCCGAGGGGCAGGTGCAGGGCGGCGTGGTGCAGGGAATTGGCCAGGCCTTGATGGAAAATGCCGTCCACGATCCGCAGGGTCAGCCGCTTTCGGCAACATTCATGGATTATGCCCTGCCCAGGGCCGGGGATGTGCCGATGATCCGCTTTACCACCGAACCTGTGCCGTCGACCGCCAATCCGCTGGGCATGAAGGGCTGCGGCGAGGCGGGCACCGTGGGCGCGCTGCCCGCCGTGGCCAATGCGGTGCAGGATGCGCTGGCCCGGCTGGGGGCGGGGCCGATGGACATGCCCTTCACCCCGCACCGCATCTGGGACCATCTGAGGAGGGCGCGCGCTGTCGCTGACTGATCGCCTGACGCGCTGGCTGCGCTGCCCGCCCGTGGCGGTCAGCAGCCCCGAACCCGCCCGCAGGGGCGGGGCGGTGCGCGGTCGTGTGGATCACGTCATCATCCTGGACGGCACCATGTCCTCGCTGCGGCCGGGGCGCGAAACCCATGCCGGGCAGATCTTTCGCCTGCTGCGCGAAGGCGCCTCGCGCCGGCATCTGTCGCTGTATTACGAACCCGGCCTGCAATGGACCAGCTGGGCCAAGACGCGCGACGTGCTGCAGGGCCGGGGCCTGCACCGCCAGATCCGCCGCGCCTATGGCTTTCTGGCCAGCCGCTGGCGGCCGGGCGACCGGGTCTTCCTGTTCGGCTATTCGCGCGGCGCCTTTGCGGTCCGCAGCCTGGCCGGCCTGATCGACCGGATGGGCCTGCTGCGCCACGATGCGGCGACCGAACGCGCGGTGCGGCTGGCCTGGCGGCATTACGAACGCGACCCCGGCGCGCCCGCCGCCCGCGCCTTTGCCGCGCGCAACTGCCATGCGGGCGTGCAGATCGAGATGGTGGGCGTGTGGGAAACCGTCTCGGCGCTGGGGGTGCGGCTGCCGCTGGTCTGGCGGCTGACGGAACGGCAGTTCCGTTTCCACGACGCGCGGCTGGGCGCGCATATCCGCCACGGGTTCCACGCCCTGGCGCTGGACGAAACCCGGCTGGCCTTTGCGCCGCTGCTGTGGGAATGCCCGCCCGACTGGCAGGGCAATGTCGAACAGGTCTGGTTCCGCGGCGCGCATGGCGATGTGGGCGGCCAGCTGGCGGGGTTCGAGGCGGCCCGTCCGCTGGCCAACATCCCCCTGGTCTGGATGCTGGACCGGGCCGAGGCGGTGGGCCTGCCGCTGCCCGCGGGCTGGCGCGACCGCTTTCCCTGCGATGCCGCCGCGCCCATGGTGGGCTGCAACCGCGGCTGGGGCCGGTTCTTCCTGCTGCGCCGCCGCCGCCGGGTGGGGCGCGACCGGTCCGAACGGCTGCACCCCACGGCGGTGGCCGCCCCGCGGCGCTGGCCCTGGGCGCTGGTCGCCCGCCGCAAGCCCGCCCCGCCGCGCTGAGCCGATGCGAAAGGGGCCGCCCCGCAGGACGGCCCCCTGTGTCGTTTCCCGCCCTGCGCCTAGCGCGATTCGACAGGGGTATAGTCGCGCCGGGTCGGGCCGATATAGCGCTGGCGCGGCCGGCCGATGCGCTGATCCTTGTCCACCACCATCTCGCGCCACTGGCTGATCCAGCCCACGGTGCGGCTGATCGCGAAGATCGGCGTGAACATCGAGGTGGGGAAGCCCATCGCGTCCAGGATGATGCCCGAATAGAAGTCGACGTTGGGATAGAGCTTCTTGGAGATGAAGTATTCATCCTCGAGCGCTATCCGCTCCAGCTCCTTGGCGACCCGCAGCGTCGGGTTGTTCTCGATCCCCAGCAGGCCCAGAACCTCATCCGCCGACTGCTTCATCACCTGGGCGCGCGGGTCGAAGTTCTTGTAGACCCGGTGGCCAAAGCCCATCAGCCGGAAGGGATCGTCCTTGTCCTTGGCGCGGCGGATGTATTCGGGGATGCGGTCGACGGTGCCGATCTCGCGCAGCATTTCGAGGCAGGCCTGGTTCGCGCCGCCATGCGCGGGCCCCCACAGGCAGGCGATGCCCGCCGCGATGCAGGCGAACGGGTTCGCCCCCGACGACCCGGCCAGACGCACCGTGCTGGTCGAGGCGTTCTGTTCGTGGTCGGCATGCAGCATCATGATCCGGTCCAGCGCCTTGGCCAGAACCGGGTTGGGCGTATAGTCCTCGGCCGGAACCGCAAAGCACATGTGCAGGAAGTTCTCGGAATAGCTGAGGCTGTTCTTGGGATAGATGAAGGGCTGGCCGATCGAATACTTGTAGGCCCAGGCGGCGATGGTCGGCAGTTTGGCGATCATCCGGATCGCGGCGACCTCGCGCTGCCAGGGGTCGTTGTTGTCCAGGCTGTCGTGGTAGAAGGCCGACAGCGCGCCCACCACGCCCACCATCGTGGCCATGGGATGGGCGTCGCGGCGGAAGCCGCGGAAGAAATACTGGATCTGTTCGTGCAGCATCGTGTGCCGCGTCACGCGGTTTTCAAAGTCGCGCATCTGGGCGGCGTTCGGCAGCTCTCCGTAGAGCAGCAGGTAGCAGACCTCGAGGTGGTGCGACTGTTCGGCCAGCTGCTCGATCGGATAGCCGCGGTAATACAGTTCGCCCTTGTCGCCGTCGATATAGGTGATGGCGCTGTCGCAGGACGCGGTCGAGGTGAAGCTGGGGTCGAAGGTGAAGACATCGGCTTCGGCGTAAAGCTTGCGGATGTCGATCACATCCGGGCCGATCGTGGGCGAGTAGATCGGCAGTTCGACCCGCGTGTTGCCTACGGTCAGTGTCGCGGTTCTCTGGTCTGACATGTCGGTTCCCATCCTCTCTGTCCCACGTTCCGCCCCCCTGTCGGGGGTGCGGTTGTCCCGTGCGGCGGATGGGTCCAGCGGTCAGGCCGCTGCATCCTCCAGCCGCGCAATCGTTTCGTTCCGACCGATGACCAGCATCATGTCGTAGACACTGGGTGTTGCCGTCCGCCCGGCCAGCGCCGCCCGCAGGGGCGCCGCCAGCTTGCCGAACCCCAGACCCGCCTCGGCCGCGGCCTGCGTCAGGATAGACTCCAGTTCATCACGCGACCAGCTAGCACTTTGCAGCTGCGGCGTCAAATTTTTCAGTATGCCACGGGATACCGGGTCCAGCGCGGCAGCCGCCGCAGGCTCGGGCACGATGGGGCGGGCGGCCAGCAGGAAGTGCGCCTTTTCAAGCAGTTCGGGATAGGTCTTCGCGCGGTCCTTCAGGCAGTAGAGCCCGCGGTCCAGCAGTGCCCGCTGGTCGGGCGTCAGCGCGGGGCGGTTGGCCGCGGCCAGATAGGCCTCGATGTCCTGCAGCAGTGCGGCATCGGGCGTGGCGGCGATGTGCAGCCCGCAGATGTGTTCCAGCTTGCGGAAGTCCAGCCGCGCCGGCGCCCGGCCGATTCCCGTCAGGTCGAACCAGCCCATCGCCTCTTCGCTGGTGAAGAATTCGGCATCGCCATGCGCCCAGCCCAGCCGCGTCAGGTAGTTGCGCATGCCCGCGGCCGGATAGCCCTGGGCCTGGTAGTCGCCCACGGCGGTCGCGCCATGGCGTTTCGACAGCTTCTTGCCGTCCGGCCCGTGGATCAGCGGGATATGCGCCCAGACCGGCACCGGCCAGCCCATCGCGTCATAGACCATCTGCTGGCGCGCGGCATTGTTCAGATGGTCGTCGCCGCGGATCACATGGGTCACGCCCATGTCGTGGTCGTCCACCACCACCGCCAGCATGTAGACGGGCGTGCCGTCGGACCGCAGCACGATCATGTCGTCCAGCTGGTCGTTGCGCACCACCACGCGGCCCTGCACGGCATCGTCGATCACCGTCTCGCCGGTGCGGGGGGCCTTCATGCGGATGGCATAGGGCGCGTCGGGGTGCGTCGCCGGGTCGGCGTCGCGCCAGGGGCTGCGGAAGATCGGGTAGCTCGCGCCGCGGGCGCGTTCGGCCTCGCGATAGGCCTCGATCTCGGCCGCGGTGGCAAAGCACTTGTAGGCCGTGCCGCGGGCCAGCATCTGGTGCGCCACCTCGGCATGGCGGTCCTTGCGGGCGAACTGGCTGACCGCCTCGCCATCCCAGTCCAGGCCCAGCCAGGTCAGCCCCTGCAGGATGGCGGCCGTGGCCTCGGGGGTGGACCGTTCGCGGTCGGTATCCTCGATCCGCAGCAGGAATTTCCCGCCCCGGCCACGGGCGTAAAGCCAGTTGAACAGCGCCGTGCGCGCGCCGCCGATATGCAGGTAGCCGGTGGGCGAGGGCGCGAAACGGGTCACCACTTCGCCCGGACGGGCGGCGCTCTCGCTGCTGCTT
>JACXUX010000213.1 GCA_014763725.1 Rhodobacterales bacterium | reverse complement strand
GTGCTGGGGCTGATGGCGGGGGTGGTGGGGACGACCTTTGTCTTCCTGCTGGCCGCGGCCCCGGTCGAACATCTGCTGGGCCGCACCGGCACGCTGGTGATCACGCGGCTGCTGGGGATGCTGCTGGCCGCGCTGTCGGTGCAGTTCGTGATCGACGGCGTGCGCGGGACGGGGCTGATCTAGGCGGCCCGCATCCCCATATGGGGGGCAGGACCAAAGGGGGCGCGCGATGGATGCCGAGGATCTGGGCCGGCTGGCCTGGCTGGGGCTGCTGCTGATGGTGCTCGGCGGCTGGGTGCTGGTGGAATTCCGCGGCCGGGTCGGGTTTGCGCTGCGCACGGCGGCGGCCTGGGGGCTGATCTTCCTGGGGGTGACCTATCTGGACCGCTACCGCATGGGCATCGAGGGCGGCGTGCTGTGGCTGGAACGGGGGGGGCGCGGGATGACCTGGCTGTCGCGCCTGGCCGAGCGGCGGATCGCGGCCTTTCGCGCCCGGGGCGGGCTGACGGGCCTGGCGGGCGAGGGCCGGCCCCTGCCCGACCGGCCGGGCGATGCGGTGGGCTTTCGCATCTTGGCCGCGGCCGGCGCCCTGCCGCCCGAGATCGTGCCGAAGAAGCAGGTCGCGGCCCAGCGGGCGCATCTGGCCGGGCTGACCGACCCGGATGAAATCCGCCAGGCCCTGGCCCGGCTGGCCGATCTGGAAATGCGTCAGGCCATCGCCGAAGAGGCGCGGCGCCGCTTCCTGCGCTGACCCGCCGCCCCCGCCCCCTGCCCGGCCACTGCGGCGGGATCAGTCCTGCGCCGCGCGCACGAAGCTGGCGGCGCGGATCGCGACATCCTCGGACAGGCTCCGGTTGTCGGACGCGGCCCCCGCGCCCCCGGGCGGGAAGACCAGCAGGGTATACAGAACCTCGGGGCCCAGCAGCATCTTGGTCAGCAGCGCCTCGGCCGATCCGTTGGGGCCCACGCAGAGCGACCGGATCTCGCGCGCGGGCAGGTCGGGCAGCGCCAGATCGCGCGAGGTGACGGCCAGTTCCGCCCCCGGCTCCTCGCAGAAGCCGATCAGAAAACCGATGTCGGCGCCGTCGCTGTCGCGCAGCGAGTTCAGCCCCTCGGACGACACGGTCAGCACGCCGCCGAACAGGCCCGTCTGTTCCGATTCCCACAGCACGGCGGGGCCTGCGATGGCCTCGGCCGTCTCGGCCGCCGACAGATAGCGGAAGTCGCGCAGCTGCAGGTCGGCGATCATGCCGGTGGCCACCTGGAACAGCACGCGGTCGTCGATGGTCGACGCCGGCGCCTCGGCCACGGGGGCGGGCTCGACGCTGGGGGCGACCTTGGCGGGCGCCGCGGCATAGGTGTAATAGGCCCCGGCGCATTCGGTCGTGGCGGCCAGCGCCCCGCTGGTGCCCGTCAGGTCATAGGACGCCGACCCGCGCGGGCTGTCGATATAGAGCGTGCGGCCGCGCCGCAGCGCCTCGAGCGCCGCGGTGAAATCGGTCAGCTCGAGCGCGGCGAAATCGGGGGCAGCGCCTCGGCCGTGCCGCGAAAGCTGCGGCGGCGGTCGATGCTGGCGGTGATGGCAAAGGTTTCGCCCGGCGTCAGGCCCCAGCCCGCGCTCTCGATCCCGATCGAGACGCTGACCTGCGCATTGACCGAGAAATGGAGGATGTCGCCGCTGACGAAGCTGGCCGAGATGGCGCAATGGCTGAAGCGGCCGGTTTCATCGAAGGTATAGGCCGCACCTTCCCAGTTGCCGAAGGCAAAGTCGGAACCTGGGATGTATTCGGCCCGCGCAGGCAGCGCGGCGGTCAGGGCAAGCAGGACGGCAAGGCGGAACATGGGGCCCCCCGGGCGATCACATGGGGCCAGCGTCGCGCAGGCGGCGATTCCCTTCAAGCACTGGCCGGGCGGTCCATCTTCTTTTCCCAGCGGCCCGTGGCATCGGCCCAGTATTGCGCGGCCAGCCCCGCGCCGGTCAGGCTGCGCCACAGGCCGCGGGCGGCTTCGACCGCCGCCGCATCGCCGCCGTCGAACAGGATGCAGGTGCGGTCCAGCCGCGCGGCCTCATCCACCGTGACGGGGGCGCCATCCACCGCCATCAGGCAGCGCGCGGCATTGGGGATGTCGCGCGCGGTGGTCAGCAGCACGGGTTGCAGCGCATCATGCGGCCCGCCGGCCAGGCCGTGCGGCAGGAACGCCTCCTCGGGGCCCAGCCACAGGCGCTGATCCAGCCAGTCCAGCCGCGCGGGATCGGTGCCGCGCACCACCACCCGCCAGCCCTGGGCCAGCGGCCGCGGCAGCAGCTGGGCCAGCGTGTCCTCGACCGTGAAGCGGGTCAGGTGGTAGAACAGCGCGCTGCCCAAGCCCCTAGCCCATCATCTGCCGCACCAGCCGGTCCAGCGTGCGCACGCCCCAGCCCGTGGCGCCCTTGGGGGCCAGCGCCGTTTCGGCCTTGAGCAGCGCGGTGCCCGCGATGTCCAGATGCACCCAGGGGGTGCCGGGCTTCACGAAGCGCTGCAGGAACTGCGCCGCGGTGATCGCGCCGCCCTCGCGCCCGCCCACGTTCTTCACGTCGGCGATGCGGGACTTCAGCGCCTCGTCATAGGCGGACGCCAGCGGCATGCGCCAGGCGCCCTCGCCCTCGGTCCGGGCGGCGGCCAGCAGCCGGTCGCAGAAGGCGTCGTCGTTGGAAAAGACGCCGGTGTTTTCATGCCCCAGCGCCACGATGATCGCGCCGGTCAGCGTGGCCAGATCGACCATGGCGCAGGGCTGGAAGCGGTCCTGCGCATACCACATCACGTCGGCCAGCACGAGCCGGCCTTCGGCGTCGGTGTTGATCACCTCGACCGTGTCGCCCTTCATCGTGCGCACCACGTCGCCCGGCCGCTGGGCCGTGCCCGAGGGCATGTTCTCGACCAGGCCCACCAGCCCCACGACATGCGCCCGCGCCTTGCGCAGCGCCAGCGTGCGCATCACGCCCGCCACGGTGGCCGCGCCGCCCATGTCCATCGTCATGTCTTCCATGCCCGCCGCAGGCTTGATCGAGATGCCGCCGGTGTCGAAACAGACCCCCTTGCCCACCAGCGCCAGCGGCGGCTGGTCGGTCATGCCGCCGCGCCAGTGCATCACCACCACCTTGGACGGGCTGGCCGACCCCTGCCCCACGCCCAGCAGCGCCCGCATCCCCAGCCGGGCCAGTTCGGGTTCCTCGAGGATCTCGACGTCAAGCCCCAGTTCCTGCATCGCCGCCAGCCGCGCGGCGAAATCGTCGGTGGTCAGCACATTGGCCGGTTCGTTCACCAGATCGCGGGCGAAGAACACGCCCTCGGCCAGGGCGGCCAGGGGGGCCGCGGCGGCGGCCACGGCCTCGGGGTTCGGGGTCATCAGCGTGACGGGGCCGGGCAGCTTCGCCTCGGCCGTCTTGTGGGTGGTGAAGTCATAGGCCCGCAGCGCAAGTCCCAGCGACAGTTCGGCCGCCTGGCGCAGCCCGTCGGTCAGCACCAGCGTGCCCGCGCCCGACAGCGCGCGGCCGATCGCGCCGCCCGCCTTGCGCGCGGTGGCGGCATCGGCGGCGCGGTCCAGGCGGACGACCTGAACCGCCTCGGCCTGCAGCCCGGCGGGAAAGGCCAGGTCGGCGGCCTCGCCCGGTTTCAGCCGGGTAAAGGACTCGGACGTCAGGAACCGGTCCAGCGCGCCGCGCATCAGCCGCGCCACCCGCCGCGCGCCGGGGCCGAACAGCCCCTTTTCGCCCGCAAGGATCACGATGCGGCCGGGGCGGTCGGCCAGGCCGTCAAGCTGGGGGTCGCGGAATTCGAGGGCAACGGGCTGGGTCATGGGGTCCTCCGGCAGGGTTGCGCCGAGTGTTAGCCCGCATTCCCCCTCCTGACCAGATCGCAGTTTGCCCCGCACCGGAAATCCGCTAGGACGACCGGGGTGTCCACCCGGGGGAAGGCGCGTGTCCAGATTCGACCGCTATCTGCTTTCGCAGCTGATGGTGCTGTTCGGGTTCTTCGCGCTGGTGCTGGTGGCGATCTACTGGGTCAACCGCGCGGTGGGGCTGTTCGACCAGCTGATCGGTGACGGCCAGTCGGCACTGGTGTTCCTGGAATTCACGCTGCTGACGCTGCCCAACGTGATCCGCATGGTGCTGCCGATCGCGGCCTTTGCCGCCGCGATCTATGTCACCAACCGCCTGATGCAGGACAGCGAACTGGTGGTGATGCAGGCCACGGGCTTTTCGCCCTGGCGGCTGGCGCGGCCGGTGCTGGTGTTCGGGGTGATCGTCAGCCTGGGGCTGGCGGTGCTGATGCATGTGCTGGTGCCGACCAGCCGGTCGGTCCTGTCCGACCGGCGGGCCGAGATCGCCGACAACGTCACCGCCCGCCTGCTGGACGAGGGCGTCTTCAACCATCCCGCCGCGGGCGTCACGCTGTATATCCGCGACATCGCGCCCACGGGCGAACTGCTGGACCTGTTCCTGTCCGATTCCCGCGCCGCGGGCGACCAGCGCATCTATACCGCGCGCCGCGCCTTTCTGGTGCGGGGCGAGACGGGGCCCAAGCTGGTGATGGTCGACGGCATGGTCCAGGCCCTGGGGGCCGGGGGGCAGCGGCTGTCGGTCACGCGGTTCGCCGACTTCACCTATGACGTGGGCGGGCTGATCACCGGCAGCACGACCAGCCGCCGCGACCTCGAGGAGCTGTCGACCACCGATCTGCTGCGCGCCGATCCCGCCCTGGTCGAGGAGACGGGCGAGACCCGCGCGGCCTTTCTTTATGAGGCGCATGCCCGGCTGGCCAAGCCTTTCCTGGCGGCGGCGGCGGCGATGATCGGGTTTTCCACGCTGCTTCTGGGCGCGTTCAGCCGGTTCGGGCTGTGGCGGCAGGTGCTGGCGGCGATGGGGCTGCTGGTGGTGCTGCAGCTGGTGGACAATGCCGCGGGGGGCGCGG
>JACXUX010000212.1 GCA_014763725.1 Rhodobacterales bacterium | reverse complement strand
GACGAAGCGGCCCGCGGCATCGGCGCGGCTGGCGTGGCGGTGGGCGACGCGGGCGGCCTCATCCCCGAAGCCGGGGGTCTTGCGCAGGCCCCAGGCGGCCTCGCGCGCGGCGCGGGCGGCGGCGGCGGGGTCGACCACGGGTTCGGGGTATTTCCGGCCCAGGAACCCCGGCGCGCCCGCCCAGGTCCAGGGTTCGTGCAGATGCGCATCGGGCACCGCGGCCAGTTCCGGGCACCAGCGGCGGGTAAAGGCGCCGGTGGGGTCGTGCTCCTGCCCCTGCTTTACCGGGTTGTAGATGCGGATCGTGTTGATCCCCGTGGTGCCCGACTGCATCTGCACCTGCGGCCAGTGGATGCCGGGTTCATAGTCGGTGAAGCGGCGCGCCAGGATCGCCCCCGTCGCGCGCCAGTCCAGCCACAGGTGATAGCTGGCAAAGGACATCACCATCGCCCGCATGCGGAAGTTCAGCCAGCCCGTGGCATCCAGATAGCGCAGGCAGGCATCGACAAAGGGCACGCCGGTTTCCCCCGCCTCCCAGGCGGCCAGGCGCGTGGCATCGGGGGTGCGGGGGCGCAGCGCCTCGGCCGCGCGGTGCAGGCAGCGGGTCTCGATCGCGGGCTCGTCCTCGAGCTTCTGCATGAAGTGGTCGCGCCAGGCCAGGCGCGACTCGAAGCTCTTCAGCGACCCGGCCCAGCCGCCGCCGGGCCGTTCGCCCGCGCGGGTGCGGGTGGCCTGCGCCACCTCGCGCCCCGACAGCGTGCCCAGCGCCAGATGCGGCGACAGCCGCGAACAGGCCCGTTCCGCGGTGAGGGGCGAGGACATGGCCCGCCGATAGGGTTCGCCCCGCACCGTCAGGAAGCTGTCCAGCAGCAGCAGCCCCTGCCCCCGCCCGCCCGGCTGGCGGTGCGGGCAGCGGTCCTCGGCCAGGCGCAAGGCGCGGGCGGTGGGGATGGGCCCGGGTTCCACCCCCGGCACGGGGGTCAGGCCCTGCGGCACCGCCTGGGGGGCGGCGACAAAGCCGTCGCGCAGCCCGGCCCAGCCATCGCGCCCCTGCAGCCGCCGCACCACACCCGACTGCGGCAGTTCCTGCCAGACGATGCCCGCGCGCCGCGCCCAGTCGGCCACCCGGCGGTCGCGGGCATAGGTCCAGAGGTTCCCCGTCTCCTCATGGCTGAGGATCCGGCCGATGCGGTGCTGGCGGCACAGCCGGCCCAGAACCTCGACCGCCTCGCCCGTGCGGACGACCAGCGGCAGGCCCAGCCCGGCCAGCTGGGTGCGCAGATCCTCCAGACACTCGGCCGCAAAGGCCCATTGCCGGGCCGAGGTGTCGGGCAGCTGCCAGTAGTCGGGCTCGACCACATGGACCGGCAGCACCGGCCCCAGCCCGGCCGCCAGGGCCAGGGCGGGGTGATCGGCCACCCGCAGGTCACGCTTGAACCAGACCAGAACATTCATGGAACAAGTATCTAGCGGACGGCGCAGATTCGTAAACCCCCCGCGGCGGGGCCGCCATCAGCGCGCCTTGCATCTGCGCCGGGTTTCCATAAGCTGGGCACATGAACGCCCTGACGCTGAAGCAGCTGCGCTATCTGGACGCGCTGGCCCGCCACCGCCATTTCGGCCGCGCGGCCGAGGCCTGCGCCATCTCGCAGCCCGCGCTGTCGATGCAGATCAAGGAGCTTGAGGCCGGGCTGGGCATCGCCCTGTTCGAACGCAGCGCGCGGCAGATCCGGCTGACCCGGTTCGGCGAGGATTTCGCCCGCCGCGCCCGCGACATCCTGCAGCAGGTGGACGAGCTGGGCGACCTGGCCCGCGCCGCGCGCGACCGGCTGACGGGGCGGCTGCGGATCGGGGTGATCCCGACCATCGCGCCCTATCTGCTGCCGCGGCTGATCGCCGATCTGGGCCGGCTGAACCCGGCGCTGGACATCCATGTGCGCGAAACCGTCACCTCGCGGCTGATCGACGAACTGGCCGACGGGCGGCTGGACACGGCGATCGTGGCTCTGCCGGTGTCCGAACCCTCGCTGACCGAGGTGGCCCTGCTGACCGAGGCCTTTGTCCTGGTCCGCCCCGCGGCCGATGCCCACCGCCCCGTGCCCGACAGCGAGGGGCTGCGCGCGATGCGCCTGCTGCTGCTGGAAGAGGGGCACTGCTTCCGCGATCAGGCGCTGTCCTTCTGCCGGCTGGACCACGCCACCCCGCGCGAGCTGCTGGACGGCAGTTCGCTGTCCACGCTGGTGCAGATGGTGGGCGCGGGCATCGGCGTGACCTTGATCCCGGAAATGGCGGTGCCGGTGGAAACCCGGTCGGCGGCGGTGTCGGTCGCGCGCTTTGCCGGCGCCCAGCCCAGCCGCACCGTTGGCATGGTCTGGCGCGCGACCAGCCCGCTGGCCCATCAGCTGACGGGCATCGCCGAGGTGGTGCGCCAGTCCGCGCTGGACCTGCGGGCGCAGGCGGGGGCGGTGGCCTAGACCGGCGCGCCGCCCGCCAGCACGGCGCGGGCCGCGCGGGCGATCACGCGTTCCTCATCCGTGGGCACGACCATCACCGTGGTGCGCGCCAGGTCCGACGAGATCACCGTCGCATGGGCGGCGTTGCGGCTGTGGTCCAGCTCGATCCCCATCCAGCCCAGCCGTTCGCAGATGCGCGCGCGCACCAGCGTCGAATGCTCGCCAATGCCGCCGCAGAAGACCAGCGCGTCGATCCCCCCCAGGGCGGCGGCCATCGCGCCCACCTCGCGCTGGCAGCGGAACACGAAATGGTCGATGGCGCGCGCCGCATCGGGGTTGTCCGATGCCTCGAGCACCCGCATGTCGTTCGACACCCCCGACAGCCCCAGCAGACCCGACCGGCGATACAGCAGATCGGCGATCGCCGCCGCCGTCATGCCGCGCTGGTCCATCAGATAGAGGATCACACCGGGGTCGATCTGGCCGCAGCGCGTGCCCATGGGCAGCCCGTCCAGCGCCGAAAACCCCATGGTCGAGGCCACCGAACGCCCGCGCTGAACCGCGCACATGCTGGCGCCATTGCCCAGATGGGCGATGACCACGCGCCCCTCCCACAGATGCGGGGCCAGGCGGGCGAGTTCCCCGGTCACATGGTCATAGCTCAGCCCGTGAAAGCCGTAGCGCCGCACCCCCTGGTCATAGAATTCCCGCGGCAGGGCAAAGACATCGTTCACCCAGGGGTGGCTGCGGTGAAAGGCCGTGTCGAAACAGGCGATCTGCGGCACGCCGGGGAATTCCGCCATGGCGGCACGGATGCCGGCCAGATTGTGCGGCTGGTGCAGGGGGGCCAGGGGCGACAGCGCCTCCAGCTGCGCCAGGACGGCGGGCGTCACCGCCACCGGTCCGGTGAAGGCATCGCCCCCATGCACCACCCGGTGGCCCACCGCGATCAGCTCCAGCCCCGGCAGGCCCGCGCGGAACCCCGCGATCGCGCCCGCCAGCGCCGCCTGGTGGCTGGCGGCCGCGGCGGGGGCGGGCAGCGGCGCGCCCTGCGCGTCCTGCAGCTGCAGCCCGCCCTCGGGGCCGATCCGGTCGGCCTGGCCGCGGGCCAGCAGCCTCTCGCCCCCCGCATCGAACAGCGCCACCTTCAGCGAGGACGACCCCGCGTTCAGCACCAGCACCGCGCGGGTCACGCCCGCCCCCCGGCCGCGTGGTGCAGCGCCGCTACCGCGCAGGAGGCCAGCCGCGACATCGCACTGTCGGACCGGCTGTTCAGGATGACCGGCACGCGCGCGCCCAGCACCAGGCCCGCGCCCTCGGCATGGCTGACGAAGGCCAGCTGCTTGGCCAGCATGTTGCCCGCGTCGATGCCGGGCACGACCAGGATGTTGGCCCGCCCCGCCACACCGCCCTTCAGCCCCTTGGTCCGCGCGGCGGCCACGTCGACGGCATTGTCCATGGCCAGGGGCCCCTCGACCGGGCCGCCGCGGATCTGGCCGCGGTCGGCCATCTTGGACAACAGCGCCGCGTCGATCGAGGACTGGATCGCCGGGTTCACCGTTTCCACCGCCGACAGCACGCCCACCCGCGGGTCCATCCCCAGCGACAGCGCCAGGTCGATGGCGTTCTGGCAGATGTCGACCTTGGTCGCCAGGTCGGGGGCGATGTTGATCGCGGCATCGGTGACCATCAGCGGCGAGGCCAGGCCCGGCACATCCATGACGAAGATGTGGGTGAAGCGCCGGCCCATCCGCAGGCCGGTCGCGCGGTCCAGCATGGGATGCAGCAGCACGTCGGTGTGCAGATGGCCCTTCATCACGGCCGCGGCACGCCCGTCATGCACCAGACGGCAGGCCAGCGCCGCGGCCTCGGCCTCCTCGGCCACGTCGATCACCTCGGCCCCGGCCAGATCGGCGCCGATCCGGTCGGCCAGGTCGCGGATGCCCGCGGCGGACCCGATCAGGATGGGCAGGATCAGCCCCTCGCGCGCGGCCAGCAGCGCGCCCTCCAGCGCCTGCGCCTCGGCCGCGCAGACGACGGCGGTGGGCAGCGCGGGCAGCGGACGGGCGCGCGCCAGCAGCGCCTCGAAATGGCGGTGGCGCTGGACGATCAGGCCGGGCAGTTCGGGCGTCTCATGGTCATAGGGGGTGGCGGGCGCGGTCACCAGCGCCTCGGCCGTCAGGAGGGGGGCGGCATCGGCCAGCCGGGTCACGCGGGCGATCAGCCGCACGGCACCATCGGCCAGCTTGTCGGCCACCTCGACGCGGCAGACCACCTCGTCCCCCGCCTGGGCGCGGGCGTGGAAGTCGACCGCGATGCGCCGCAGCACGCTGCCCGCGCCGGGCAGCTGCGTGCCGATCACGCCCGAGATCAGCGAGGCCACGAACATCCCCGGCGCCACCCGTTCGGTCCGGCCGTCGCCGTCGACATCGGTGTCGGTCAGATGCAGCGGGTTGTGGTTGCCCGAGGCGACGGCAAAGACATACAGGTCGTCGGCCGTGATCAGGCGGCGCTGTTCGGCGGCCTCGCCCGGGGTCAGCTGGTCGAAGGTGCGGT
>JACXUX010000211.1 GCA_014763725.1 Rhodobacterales bacterium | reverse complement strand
CGTCGCAGCTGGCCACCAGCGATTCATAGCGCGCGACGATCCAGCCCGGTGCATCCTGCGGCACGGCGGCGGTCAGGCTGTCCTGGAAGCTGGCAAAGATGCGGGCCGAGCGCGAGTCGTCCACCATCGGGATGCTGTCGGCTGCGACCGCCCGGTCGTAGACCAGGAAGGCCAACGCCACCAGCAGCACCCCGCGCGCCACGCCGAACAGGAACCCCAGCCCCTGGTCCAGCCCGCCCAGCACCGTGGCCTGCACCGCCGAAGAGAAGAGCGGCGTGAACAGCGACACCAGCACCAGCCCCAGTGCAAAGACGATGGCAAAGGCCGCGATGATCGACAGTTCGCAGCTGTCGCCCAGGAAATCGCCCAGCACGGGGATTTCGCGCACCAGCGGCTCGGCCCGGGCGGCAAAGGCATAGGCCAGCACGGCCGCGCCCACCCAGCCCAGGATGGCCATCGCCTCGCGCACCAGGCCCCGCGAATAGGCCAGGATCGCCGACAGCACGATGACCGCGGCCACCACCGCATCAATCAGGGTAAAGCCTTCCAAGCTCGCCTCCAGGGGTCAGCCCGCCCCGAACATCAGACCTGCGACCGCGGCCAGATCCGCCGGCGTGTCGAGGTCCATTCCCTCCGCGCCGCCGGTCTTTGACCCCTGCGGCAGGCTCGCCCGTGTGAAACCAAGTTTCGCGGCCTCTTTCAACCGGTTTTCCGTCTGGGCGACGGGGCGCAGCGCGCCCGACAGGCTGATCTCGCCGAAAAGCACCATCTCTGGCGGAATTGCCACATCCTCGCGCGCCGACAGCAGGGCCGCGGCGATGGCCAGGTCGGCGGCGGGTTCGGTCACCCGCAGCCCGCCCGCCACGTTCAGGAACACGTCAAGCCCGGCAAAGGGGATGCCGCAGCGCGCCTCGAGCACGGCGAGGATCGTGGACACCCGCCCCGCATCCAGCCCCACCACCGTGCGGCGCGGCGTGCCCAGCGTGCTGGGGGCGACCAGGGCCTGGATTTCCGTCAGGACGGGGCGCGTGCCCTCGATCCCGGCAAAGACGGCGGACCCGGGGGCAGGCGCGTCGCGGCCGGCCAGGAACAGGGCCGAGGGGTTGCCCACCTCGGCCAGGCCCGCGCCCGTCATCTCGAACACGCCGATCTCGTCTGCCGGGCCGAAGCGGTTCTTGACCGCGCGCAGGATGCGGAACTGGTGGCCGCGTTCGCCTTCGAAATAGAGAACCGTGTCCACCATGTGTTCGACGACGCGGGGACCGGCGATCTGGCCCTCTTTCGTCACATGGCCGACCAGGATGACGGCGGTGCCGCGGCGCTTGGCGAAGCTGACGACCTCATGCGCCGCGGCGCGGACTTGGGCCACGGACCCCGGCGCGGCCTCGACCGTGTCCAGCCACAGGGTCTGGATCGAATCGAGGATCGCAAGGTCGGGCCGTTCGGCATCCAGCGTGGTCAGGATGTCGCGCAGCGCGGTTACGGCGCCCAGCCGGACGGGGGCCTGGCCCAGGCCCAGCCGCTGGGCGCGCATCCGCACCTGGGCCGCGGCCTCTTCGCCCGAGACATAGACGCAGGACAGGCCGCGGCCGGCAAAGGCCGCCGCGGCCTGCAACAGCAGCGTCGACTTGCCGATGCCCGGATCACCCCCCACCAGGATGGCCGAGCCCGGCACCAGCCCGCCGCCCAGCACCCGGTCCAGTTCCCCCAGCCCCGAGGCCGCGCGCGGCGGCGGCGGGTCGTCGGCGCCCAGATCGGTCAGCGCGATGGTCCGCCCGCGCGGGCCCGCGGCGCGCGGACCCACCGACAGCGGCGCCTCTTCCACCACGGAATTCCAGGCGCCGCAGGCGTCGCAGCGGCCGGCCCATTTGGTGTGGCGGGCGCCGCAGCTGGTGCAGGCATAGGCGGGGGCGGGAGTCCTGGCCATGCCCCTTCCTGCCCGGTCCGGGGCGCGGGCTCAACCCCGCTTGCGCGCGGGCAGCCAGGTCAGCACCAGCGAGGCCAGCACGCAGCCGGTGAACAGCCACAGCCCCCAGGCCACCTGGACCCGGGCCAGCCCCGCGCCTTTCAGGATGACGATGTAGAGCGCGATCAGGAACACATCCGCCATGGCCAGCCGCCCCGCCGCCGCCAGCACCGGCATCAGCCGCGCGGGCAGCCGGCCCAGATCGACCAGCAGCACGCCCAGGAGCTTGGCGATCGGCGCCACCACCGCGGCCAGCGTCACCACCGCGGCCAGCAGCGGATCGGCCGCCCACAGCGTGCGCAGGCCGGACAGCACGCTGATCTCGGACAGGCCGAACAGCGGCAGCACGCCCGCCCGCATCAGCGGCGCCGTCCAGGCCAGCGGAAACAGCAGGATCAGCGCCGCGGCCAGCACCGGACGGGCCGGGGGCGCGGCCATGGTCAGCGCACCGATTCGATCGGCCCCTGCGCCCGGCCGTGTATGAACTGCTGGACGTAAGGGTCGGGCGTCGTGTCCATTTCGGCCACCGGCCCGGTCCAGCGGATGACCCCCCCGTGCAGCATGGCCACATGGTCGGCGATGGCGCGCACGCTGGTCATGTCATGGGTGATGGTCATCGCGGTGGCGCCCATCTCGGTCACGATCTCGCGGATCAGGGCGTTGATCACGCCCGACATGATCGGGTCCAGACCCGTGGTCGGTTCGTCGAAGAAGATCACCTCGGGCTCGGCACAGATCGCGCGGGCAAGGCTGACGCGCTTCTGCATCCCGCCCGACAGTTCCGCCGGGAACAGGTCGGCCACGCGCGGGCCCAGGCCCACGCGGCGCAACTTCTCGATGGCGATGGCGCGGGCCTCCTCGCGCGGGCGTTTCAGCGCGCCGCGGCGCAGGCGGAAGGCCACGTTTTCCCAGACCTTGAGCGAATCGAACAGCGCCCCGCCCTGGAACAGCATCCCGAAGCGGGCCAGGAAGGCCTCGCGCTCTGCGGTGGCCACGTCCTGGCCGTCCAGCCGGATCATGCCCGCATCGGGCCGGATCAGCCCCAGGATGCATTTCAGCAGCACCGACTTGCCCGTGCCCGACCCGCCGATGATCACCATCGACGTGCCGGTGGGCACCGTCAGGTCGATGCGCTGCAGCACGCGGTTGGCGCCGAACGCCTTGGTGACCCCCGAAAGCTCGATCATGAGGTGAAGAACAGTTCCGTCAGCACATAGTTCGCGGCAAAGATCAGGACCGAGGCCGCGACCACCGCCGTCTTGGTCGCCCGGCCCACGCCCTGTGCCCCGCGGCCGGAATTCATGCCGTGATAGACCCCCATCAGCGCGACGAGGAAGCCGAAGACCGCGCCCTTGACCAGGCCCGAGCCCACGTCCCAGAACTCCAGGATGTCGACGGTGTTGACCAGATAGGTCGTGGCGTTGAAGCCCAGCCGCTGCACCCCCACCACCCAGCCGCCGGCGATGCCGATGATGTCGCCCACCGCCACCAGCACGGGCACGGTCAGTGTGGCGGCCAGCACCCGCGGCACGGCCAGATACTTGATCGGGTCGGTCGACAGGGTGACCAGCGCGTCGATCTGTTCGGTCACCTTCATCGTGCCCACCTCGGCCGCGATGGAACTGGCCACGCGCGCGGCCACCATCAGCCCGCCCAGCACGGGGCCCAGTTCGCGCACCATGCCGATGGCGACGATGGCGGGCACCACCACCTCGGCGTTGAAGCGCGCGCCGCCGGAATAGATCTGCAAGGCCAGCGCGCCGCCGGTGAACAGCGCGGTCAGCCCGACCACCGGCAGGCTGAACCAGCCCACCTGGAACAACGCATGGGCGAATTCGCGCGGGTAGAAGGGCGGGCGCAGGATGTGGCTGATCACCTGCAACGCAAAGATCGTGGGCCGCCCGATCCCGGCCAGCAGGTGCAGCGCCGCCCGGCCTGCCCAGGCGACGGGGGCGAGCAGGCTCATGCCGCGGCCCCGTGCGGAACGCGCCGGTAGCGCGCGCCCAGCGAGGTCAGGATCTCATACCCGATGGTGCCGGCCTGGTCGGCCAGCGCATCCACGCCCTGATGCGGGCCCAGGATGTCCAGCGTCTCGGGCACCGGGTCGAGGTGGGTGACATCGACGGTGATCAGGTCCATCGACACCCGGCCCGCCACGGGGCAGGGGATGTCGCCCGCCCAGAGCGTGGCGCGCCCCGACAGGCTGCGGATCAGCCCGTCGGCATAGCCGCCGGAGACGGTGGCGATGCGGGCCGGCGCCGCGGCCACATGGGTGCAGCCATAGCCCACGGCCTCACCTTCGGCCAGGTCGCGCACCTGCACCACGGGCAGCGACAGCCGCACCACGGGCCGCGCGCCGGCAAACGGCAGCCCGCCGTAAAGCCCGATGCCCGGCCGCGTCAGGTCGAAGTGATAGTCCGGCCCCAGCAGCAGCCCGCCCGTCGCCGACAGCGACCGCGGCAGGCCCAGACCGTCGGTCATGTGGTGGAACTGTGCCAGCTGGGCCGCGTTCACCGGATGGTCGGGCTCATCGGCGCAGGCCAGGTGGCTCATCACCAGCTGGGGACCTGCCTGCAGCGCATAGGGGGCGACGGCGGCCCATTCGGCCTCTTCCATGCCCAGCCGGTTCATGCCGGTGTCGAGCTGGAGGCCGAAGGGATGGCCGGGCAGCGCCTCGAAATGGCGGGCGACCTGGTCGATCGAGTTCAGCATCGGCGTCAGGTCCGCCTGGGCGATCAGGTCGGTGTCGCCCTGCATGTGGCCGGAAAAGACGCCGATCTGCGGCCCGGGGCCGAGGGCTGCGCGCAGGGATGCGCCCTCTTCGGCGACGGCGACGAAGAAGCGCCGTGCCCCCGCGCCGGCCAGCGCGCGCGCCACGGCGGCCGCGCCGAGGCCGTAGCCATCGGCCTTGACCACGGCCGCGGTCTGGGTGCCGGAACCCGACAGACGGTCGAGCGCCTGCCAGTTGGCAGCGAGGGCGGCAAGGTCGATGTGCAGCGTTCCGGTGGCCATGGTCCGTAGTTGCGGCGGCGGTGCGGCGGGGTCA
>JACXUX010000210.1 GCA_014763725.1 Rhodobacterales bacterium | reverse complement strand
AGGCGGGGGCGGGCGTCCAGGTCGGGGTGCACCTGCACATCGGCCAGGCCCGCCGCCGACATCAGCCGGGCCACGGCCGTGCCCTGGGTCGGCCCGATCTCGACGATCAGCCGGCCGCAGGGGGCCAGATGCGCCCCCGCCCCGGCCGCGATGGCGCGATAGGCCGCCAGCCCGTCGCCGCCCGGGGTCAGCGCCAGATGGGGCTCCCAGTCGCGCACCTCGGGCGCGAGGCCCGCCATCTCGTCGGCCGCGATATAGGGGGGGTTCGACACGATCAGGTCGAAGCGGCCCGCAACGGCCGAAAACCAGTCCGACAGCGCCAGGTCCGCGCGCCCCGACAGGCCGAGGTCGGCGGCATTGGCGCGGGCCACCGCCAGCGCTGCGGGCGAGACATCGACGCCCAGACCCGTGGCCCCCGGCCGGTCGGCCAGCAGCGACAGAAGGATGCAGCCCGTGCCCGTGCCGAGGTCCAGCACCCGGGCAAAGGGTTCGGCCAGCGCCAGGGCCACCAGACCTTCGGTTTCCGGCCGCGGGTCCAGCGTGTCGCGGGTCACGCGGAAGTTGCGGCCCCAGAAGGCGCGCCGGCCGGTGATCTGGGCCAGCGGCTGGCGCGCGGCGCGGGCGGCGACGGCGGCGGCGAAGCGCGCGGCGGCGGCGGGCGGCAGCGGGTCGGCCAGATGCAGCGCCAGCCGGTCGGGCGCGATGTCCAGCGCATGGGCCAGCAGGCGGCGGGCGTCGCGGGGGGCGCCCTCGACCCCCGCGGCGGCGAGCTGCGGGATGGCCGCGCGCAGCGCCTGGTCGGCGGTCATGCCTCCATCTCGGCCAGTTTCGCGGCCTGGTCATGGGCGATCAGCGGGTCGATCACCGGGTTCAGGTCGCCTTCGAGGATCTGCGGCAGGGCGTAGAGCGTCAGGTTGATGCGGTGGTCGGTCATCCGGCCCTGGGGGAAGTTGTAGGTGCGGATGCGTTCGGACCGGTCGCCCGAGCCGACCTGGGCCTTGCGTTCGGTCGCGCGCGCCTCGTCCGCGCGGCTGCGCTGCAGGTCGTAGAGCCGGGCGCGCAGCACCTGCATGGCGATGGCGCGGTTCTGGTGCTGGGACTTTTCCGAACTGGTGACCACGATGCCGGTGGGGATGTGGGTCAGGCGCACGGCCGAATCGGTGGTGTTCACATGCTGGCCGCCCGCACCAGAGGATCGCATCGTGTCGATGCGGATGTCGGCGGCGGGGATGTCGATGTCGACATCTTCGGCCTCGGGCAGGACGGCGACAGTGGCGGCGCTGGTGTGGATGCGGCCGCCGGCCTCGGTTTCCGGGACGCGCTGGACGCGGTGGACGCCTGATTCGTATTTCAGCCGGGCGAAGACGCCCTCGCCCTGAACATGGGCGGTGACCTCGCGGATGCCGCCCAGGTCGCTGTCGGCCTGGGTCAGGATGCGGAAGCGCCAGCCCTGGCGTTCGGCATAGCGCTGATACATCCGCAAGAGGTCGGCGGCGAAGAGCGCGGCCTCTTCCCCGCCGGTGCCGGGGCGGATTTCCAGGATCGCGGGGCGGGCGTCGGCCGCGTCGCGCGGCAGCAGGGCGAGGCGCAGCGCCTGTTCCAGATCGGGGATGCGGGCGCGCAGGCGGGGGATTTCCTCCTCGGCCAGGGCCTTCATCTCGGGGTCGGCAAGCCAGCCCTCGGCCTCGGCCAGGTCGGCGCGGGCGCGGGTGAGGGCCGCGATCTGGGCCACGACGGGGGCCAGTTCGGAATGTTCGCGCGAAAGCGCCGCGATCTCGGCCGGGGCGGCGCCTTCGGCGAGGCGCGCCTCGAGATAGTCGAAGCGGCGGGTGATCTGGTCGAGCTTGTCCTGGGGCAGCATGGGCGCGGTGTGACGCAGAGGGCCCGGCCGGTCAAGGGCCGAGGCCGCCGGGGGCCCTGCCCCCGGACCCCCGGGGTATTTGGGTCAAGAGGAAGGGGGGTCAGGGCAGAAGGGCCGCCCGGATCCGGGCGAGGCGCGCGGCATTCACGCCGAGGTCGGACTGGCCGAAGCGCGCGCGGGCCAGAAGGGTGAGGCGGCTGCCGGTGGCGGTGGGGTCGATCGCGGCCGAGGTGTAGTCGGGAAAGCCCCAGAGCGCCGAGCGGCTTTCCCAGGTGGCCAGACCCGCGGCGGGGTCGCCCGCGAAGAGCCGCGTGCGCGGCAGGGCGGCCATGGCGGCGGCAAGCCGTCCGGCCGCCTGATCGGGCGGCAGGGGCAGGTCCAGCACCAGCCGGGCGAAGTTGGGCGTGGCGGGATCGGGGGCGCTGCGCGGGTCGGCGTGCCAGTCCGCGGGGGCGGCGGGCGCCAGGCGCACCCAGGCGCCGGCCCCCAGCAGGGCGAGGATCAGGGCAAGGGCGAGCCACTTCATCGCCGGGTCCGCGCCCAGTGGTAGAGGCAGATCAGCTCATGCGCGACATGGGCGCCGGCGATGGCGGTGGCACCGGTCGGGTCGTAGGGGGGCGAGACCTCGACCACATCACCGCCGACCAGGTTGATGCCCGCCAGATCGGGCAGCAGCGCCGCGGCCTGCCAGCTGGCCAGGCCCCCCCAGACCGGGGTGCCGGTGCCGGGCGCGAAGGCGGGGTCCAGCGCGTCGATGTCGAAGGTCAGGTAGCAGGGCCCGTCGCCCACGACGGACTTGGCCAGTTCGGTGACGGCGGGGATGCCGCGTTCGTGCACCTCGCGCGCGGTGACGACATGGACGCCCAGGTAATCCTCGGTCGTGGTGCGGATGCCGATCTGGATCGAGCGGGCGGGGTCCACGAGGCCCTCGCGCACGGCCTTGTACATCATCGTGCCGTGGTCGATGCGGCCGGGCGTGTCGTCGGGCCACAGGTCCGAATGCGCGTCGAAGTGGATCACGCCCAGGGGGCCGAAGCGTTCGGCATAGGCACGCAGGATCGGATAGGTGATGAAATGGTCGCCCCCCAGCGTCAGGCTGCCCGCCCCCGCGGCCAGGATCGTGCGGATATGGTCGGTCAGCGCATCGGGGAAGGCCGCGACATTGGCATAGTCGAAGGCCAGATCGCCGTAGTCGATCACGGCCATCTCTTCCAGCGGGTCGGTGGGCCAGCCGTGCGGCGGGTCATAGGGTTGCAGGCAGGACGCCTCGCGGATCGCGCGGGGGCCGAAGCGGGTGCCGGCGCGGTGGCTGACCGCCTGGTCGAAGGGCACGCCGGTGATCGCCAGGTCGACGCCGGTCAGGTCCTTGGTATAGCTGCGGCGCAGGAAGCTGGTGGCGCCGCCGAAGGCGTTTTCCCAGGCATGCCCGCGCAGGCCGCGGCGGGTGATCGCGGTGTCGACCTGTGTCTTCGCGTCTTCCAGTGCCATCAGGCGATCCTTACCCGTTCGCGTGTCAGCCGGTCCGCCACCTGGCGGATGGCCTTGTCCAAGGTGCGCACGACGACGTCGATCTCGTCGGCGGTGATGGTCAGGGGCGGCGACATCACGTTCAGATGCCCCAGCGGCCGCACGATCAGGCCCATCGCCTCACAGGCATCCGAAATCCGCCTGCCGACGTCAAGGTCGTCCGGCAACAGCGCGCGCGTGGCCTTGTCCGCGACATTCTCGACGCAGAGCATGAGGCCCGCCCCGCGCACGTTGCCCACCAGCGGCAGGTCCTGCAGGTCGCGCAGGCGGTCCAGGAACAGCGCGCCCATGGCCGCGGCATGGGGCAGCAGCGCCTCGCGTTCCAGGATCTCGATGTTCTTCAGGCTGGCCGCACAGGCCACGGGGTGGCCGGCATAGGTATAGCCGCTGGTGAACCAGCGCTGGCCGTCCTGCGCCATGGCATTCCAGATCCGGTCGGAGAAGATCACCGCGCCGATCGGCACATAGCCCGAGGACAGGCCCTTGGCGGTGCACAGGATGTCGGGCTGGACGCCGAAGCCGTCGAGGCTGGCGAACCAGTGGCCCAGCCGGCCGAAGGCGGTCACCACCTCATCGGCGACGAACAGGATGCCGTGGCGGCGGCAGACCTGAGCCATGCGCGCCAGATACCCCTGCGGGGGCACGATCACCCCGCCCGAGGCCTGGACCGGTTCGGCGAAGAAGCCGCCGATGCGGTCGGCGCCGACGCGGGCGATCAGATCCTCGAATTCCGCGACCAGATGGTCGCAGAACTGCGCCTCGGTCATGCCTTCGGGGCGGCGATAGGGGTTGGGCGCGGACAGGTGGTGGATGCCGCGGGTCTGATAGCGGAACTGGGGCACGCGGTCGCCCGGGCGGTTGCCGATCGACTGCGACAGGTAGGTCGAGCCGTGATAGCTGTGATGGCGGGCGACCAGATCGGTCTTGTCAGGGTGGCCAATGCAGGTCTGGACATAGTGGACCAGCCGCGCCGCGGTGTCGATCGCGGTCGACCCGCCGGTGGTGAAATGCACCCGGTTCAGATCGCCGGGGGCCAGGTCGGCCAGACGTGCCGCCAGCCGCGCGGCCGGGGCGTTCGTCATGTCGACGAAGGTGTTGGAATAGGCCAGCTGGCGCGCCTGATCGGCGATGGCCTGGGCCATCTCGTCCCGCCCCAGGCCGATGTTGGTGCACCACATGCCCCCCACGGCATCCAGATAGCGCTGCCCGTTGGCATCGGTCAGCCAGCAGCTCTGGCCCTGGGTGATGACCAGCGCGCCCTTTTCCTCAAACGGGCCGAAGTTCGTCCAGGGGTGCAGGTGGTGGGCGCGGTCCATGTCCCACAGGACCTGCGCGGCGTTGTTCGCGGCGGGCATCGGCAGTCCTCAAGTTCCTGATCCGGAACAGGATAGCGCAGCACCCGGGCGGGGTCCGGCGGGAAATTCTGGCCATCTGTTAGATGGTCTGACAGATCGGCTTGACCCGTGGCGGCCCCCGCGGCGGCGTGACGGCATGGACCGCCCTGCCCCGCCCCTGCTGCCGCCTGCGCTGGCCTATGCCGGATCGGCCTTTGCGCTGGGCTGCGTGCTGGGCGTGCTGCGCCTGACGCTGGTGGCGCCGCGGCTGGGCGAGGTGGCGGCGGTCGCACTCGAGCTGCCGGTGATGCTGGCGGCCAGCTGGGGGTTGGCGGGGTG
>JACXUX010000209.1 GCA_014763725.1 Rhodobacterales bacterium | reverse complement strand
AGCCGCAGCCGCGCCCCGTCGTCGGCCGCCAGCCCCAGCTCGGCCGCGGCCCGCGTGCCCTGGGCGCCGGCATGCAGCAGCAGCCGCGCAAAGACCCGCAGCGCCCCGTCGCCGCCCTGCGCCCAGCCGGCCAAGCCCAGCGTCAGCCGCGCGCGCACCCCGTGTTCGACCAGCGCCGACCAGACCGGCGCGCCGTCCCCCGCAATGCTGCCAAAGGACAGGAAGGTCGCGCCCTCCTCCTGCAGCCAGGCCCCGGCCGCGGCGGGGGCCGGGCCGGTCAGCAGCAGCGCAAGGGCCAGGGCCCGGGCGGGCATGGGGCGGGTCATGCGACCAGCGTCGCGCCCCATGGTTAAGGATGCGTTAACCCCGCCCCGGTCAGGTGATCACGTCCGGCTGGCTGCGGCCGGTGAACTCGGCGATCCGCGCGATGCGGTGCGCAGCCGCGATCACCGGGGCCAGCGCGTCCTGCGGGTCCAGGCCAAAGCGGGCGGGATCGGGCTCGAAGCGTTCGAGATAGAGCCGCAGCGTCGCGCCCTCGGTCCCCGTGCCCGACAGGCGCAGCACGATGCGGCTGCCGTCGGCGAACAGCACCCGCACGCCCTGATGCCGGCTGACCGATCCGTCGACCGGATCGGCATAGGCGAAATCGTCGGCCGCCTGCACGGTCAGCCCCCCGATCGCCTGGCCCGGCAGGTCGGCCAGGCTGTCGCGCAGCGCGGTCATCATTGCCTCGGCCCGGGCGCTCTCGATCGCCTCGAAATCGTGGCGGCTGTAGTAGGTGCGGCCGTAACGCGCCCAGTGGTCGGCCAGGATGTCCGCCACCGACTGGCGCCGCACGGCCAGGATGTTCAGCCACATCAGGATCGCCCACAGCCCGTCCTTTTCGCGCACATGGTCGGACCCGGTGCCGAAGCTTTCCTCGCCGCACAGCGTGGCGCGCCCGGCATCCAGCAGGTTGCCGAAGAACTTCCACCCCGTGGGTGTTTCATAGGCCGGCAGACCCAGGGCCCGGGCCACCCGGTCGACCGCGGCGCTGGTGGGCATGGACCGGGCGACGCCCTTCAGCCCCCCGGCATAGCCCGGCGCCAGATGCGCATTGGCCGCCAGCACCGCCAGGCTGTCGGACGGGCTGACATAGATGCCGCGGCCCACCACCATGTTGCGATCGCCGTCGCCGTCGCTGGCCGCGCCGAAATCGGGGGCGTCGGGGCCCATCATCTCGTCCATCAGCGCCTTGGCCCAGACCGGGTTGGGGTCGGGGTGCAGGCCGCCGAAATCGGGCAGCGGGGTGGCGTTGACCACCGTGCCGGGGGCGGCGCCCAGGCGGCGTTCCAGGATTTCGCGCGCATAGGGGCCGGTCACGGCGCACATGCTGTCCATCCGCATGCGGAAGCCGCCCGCGAACAGCGCGCGGATCGCGGCAAAGTCGAACAGGCCTTCCATCAGCGCGGCATAATCGGCCACCGGGTCGACCACATCGACCGCCATGCCGCCCAGATCGCGGCGGCCGGGGGCGGACAGGTCCAGGTCCTGCGCGGACAGGATGCGGTATTCGGCGATCGACTGGGTGCGGGCAAAGATCGCCTCGGTCACCGATTCCGGTGCGGGGCCGCCGTTCGGGGTGTTGAACTTGATGCCGAAATCCTCATCCGGGCCGCCGGGGTTGTGGCTGGCAGACAGGATGATGCCGCCATCGGTGCCGTGCAGGCGGATCAGGTGGCTGGCCGCCGGGGTGGACAGGATCGCCCCCGTCCCCACGATCACCCGCACCGCGCCATTGGCCGCGGCCATGCGCAGGATCACCTGCGCTGCGCGGTCGTTGAAATAGCGCCCGTCGCCGCCCAGAACCAGCGTCTTGCCCGCCACCCCGCCGATCGCGTCAAAGGTCGCCTGGACGAAGTTTTCCAGGTAATGCGGGCCCATGAAGACATGGGTCTTCTTGCGCAGGCCCGAGGTGCCGGGCTTCTGCCCCGCAATGGGCGCGGTGGCGACGGTTTCGACGGTCATCAGGGCTCTCCTGTCGGGAAATCGGCGGCAAAGACCAGCACCGACTGCGCCGGTGCCATGTGCCCGGATCGAGCGGGTTCGGGGGGCGCCTCGGGCCGGGTGGTGTCCAGCACCAGCGTCCAGGCGGGCGCGGTGTCGGGCAGCGCCAGCGCGACCGGCCCGCCCGCGTTCAGCACGGCAAAGATGGCCTGGCGGTCGCAGCCGCCCGCCTCGGCCGCCAGCCGCAGCTCGACCCCCAGACAGCGGAAGCCGGGGTCGTGCCAGTCGCCCGGCTCGGGGCGGTGGCCGTCGTGGCGGCGCCAGATCACGTCGGGCAGCCCGTCCTGCGCGCGCGCCCGCCCGTGCAGGAACCGCCGCTGGCGCAGCACGGGATGCGCCCGCCGCAAGGCCGCCAGCCGCGCGACAAAGTCGGTCAGCCCCGCATCGGCGCCCGCCCAGGTCACCCAGCCCACGGGATTGTCCTGGGCATAGGCGTTGTTGTTGCCGTCCTGGCTGTTGCCCAGTTCGTCCCCCGCCAGGATCATCGGCGTGCCCTGCGACAGGAACAGCGTGGCCAGCAGGTTGCGCTTGCGCAACGCGCGCCGGGCCAGCACGGCGGGTTCGCCGGTCGGCCCCTCGGTTCCCAGATTGTCGGAATGGTTCTCATGATGGCCGTCGCGGTTGTCCTCGCCATTGGCCAGGTTGCGCTTGACGGTGTAGCTGACCAGATCCTCCAGCGTAAATCCGTCATGCGCGGTGACGAAGTTCACGCTGCTGGTGGCGGCGCGCCGGCCATGGTCGAACCGCTCGGCACTGCCCAGCAGGCGGCGCGCCAGGTCCGGCGTCAGGCCGGGATCGCCCTTCCAGAACCGCCGCACCCCGTCGCGGAAGCGGTCGTTCCATTCCAGGAAGGGATGCGGATAGCCGCCCAGCTGATAGCCGCCGGGGCCGATGTCCCAGGGCTCGGCGATCAGCTTGACCCGCGCCAGCACCGGATCCTGGCGCACCGCGTCAAAGAACCCGCCCTGGGCATCGAACCCCGCGGCCTCGCGCCCCAGCACGCTGGCCAGGTCAAAGCGGAAGCCGTCGACGTGAAAGGTCTCGACCCAGTAGCGCAGGCTGTCCATCACCATCCGCAGCACCATCGGATGCGTCAGGTTCAGCGTGTTGCCGGTGCCGGTGTCGTTGACGTAATGCCGCCCGCCCCCCGCCAGGCGGTAGTAGCTGGCATTGTCCAGCCCCCGGAACGACAGCGTGGGCCCCAGTTCGTCGCCCTCGCCCGTGTGGTTGTAGACGACATCCAGGATCACCTCGATCCCTGCGGCATGCAGCCGGCGCACCGCGGCCTGAAACTCGCGCAGGCCGCCGGGGCCCAGATAGCGCGGCTCGGGCGCAAAGAAGCCGATGGTCTGATAGCCCCAGTAGTTGCGCAGCCCCCGCTGCACCAGGAACCGGTCGTCGACATAGGCCTGCACCGGCAGCAGTTCCACCGCCGTCACCCCAAGCCGCAGCAGATGCTCGATCACCGGTTCGCTGGCCAGCCCCGCCATCGTGCCGCGCAGCGCGGGGTCGACGCCCGGGTGCTGCATGGTCAGGCCGCGCACATGCGCCTCGCAGATCAGCGTGTCGGTCAGCGGCCGCCGGGGGGGCCGGTCGTCGCCCCACTGGAAGGCGGGGTCGACCACCACCGCCTTGGGCACGGCAAAGGCGCTGTCGCGGGTGTCCAGGCTCAGGTCCGCGCGGCTCGACCCCACGCGATAGCCCATCAGCGCATCCGACCAGCGCAGCCGCCCCTCCAGCCAGCGGGCATAGGGGTCGATCAGCAGCTTGTGCGGGTTGAAGCGGTGGCCCGCCTCGGGCGCATGCGGCCCATGCGCGCGCAGACCATACAGCGCCCCGGGCATCAGCCCCGGCACATGGCCGTGCCAGATGTCGCCGTCACGCTCGGGCAGGGGCAGGCGCGCGACCTCTCTCCGGCCGTCGGGGGAAAACAGGCACAGCTCGATCCGCGTGGCATGGGCGGAAAAGACGGCAAAGTTCACCCCGTCGCCGTCAAGGGTGGCGCCCATCGGCCAGGGCCGGCCGGGCCCGATCGCCAGCGCCGCCTGCGCCATCCCTGGGGCCGGGGCGGCGGCTGTCATCCCGCGATCCCGCGATAGAGCGCGGCATAGGCCGCGGCCGACGGCCCCCAGCCCACCGGCTGCGCCATGGCCGCGGCCTGCATCTGCCCCCAGACCGCAGGCTGGCCGTGCAGCGCGACCAGCTGGCGCAAGGCCTGCGTCAGCGCCAGCGCATCGGTGGGGTGAAAGACGATCCCCGTCGCCACCCCGCGCGCCAGCGTGGCGGGGGTCGCCCCGATCACCGTATCGGCCAGCCCCCCCACCGCGGCCACCACCGGCAGCGTGCCATAGCGCAGGCCATACATCTGCGTCAGCCCGCAGGGCTCGAACCGGCTGGGCACCAGCACCGCATCGCCGCCCGCGAACATCCGGTGGCTCAGCCCCTCGTCATAGCCCAGCCGCAGGCCCACCCGGCCGGGGTGGCGCGCGACCAGGTCGCGCATCGCGGCCTCAAGCCCCGCATCGCCCGACCCCAGGATCGCCAGCCCCCCGCCCGCGGCCAGGAACGGGCCCGCGGCCGCAGGCAGCAGGTCGATCCCCTTCTGATCGGTCAGCCGGCTGACCACGATCGCCAGCGGCCCCGGCACCTCGAGCCCGAATTCGGCGCAGAGCGCCGCCCGGTTCGGCGCCTTGCCCGCGGGCAAGGCATAGGGGGCGGCCAGCGCGGGATCGGCCTCGGGCGACCAGACGGCGGTGTCCACCCCGTTCAGGATGCCGCTGACCCGGTCGGCGCGGGCCGCGATCACCCCCTGCAGACCCATGCCGAAGTCCGGGCGCATCAGCTCGTCGGCATAGCGGGGCGACACGGTGGTGATCCGGTCGGCCGTCACCAGCCCCGCCTTCAGGCTGGACAGGTTGCCGTAATATTCCAGCGCGCCCGGATGGAACTGGTCCGCCGGCAGCCGCAGCGCCCCGATCAGCCCCGCCGGCGCCCAGCCCTGAAAGGCGATGTTGTGCACCGTGATCACGCTGCCCA
>JACXUX010000022.1 GCA_014763725.1 Rhodobacterales bacterium | reverse complement strand
ATAGGCCGCGGGGCCAAAAAGCGCCCGCACCTGGTCCAGCACCTTGCGATAGGGGTGGTCGGCCGCGATCCAGCCTTCGGCCAGGGCACGCCGGACGCCCTGCGCGGCCTCGCCCGTCTTGCGTGCCTCATCCGCATCCAGATCGTAGAGCCCGCGCCCGGCGTGGGTTTCAAGATAGGACAGCGGCTTTTCCTTGCGGGTCATGTAGTCCAGCACCCAGGCCAGGGCTGCGTGCTTGTGCACATCGGCCAGGTTCCCGGCATGGTAGAGGTGCTGATAGCTTAGCATCTGGTCCCTTTCGCCATCGCCGAACGCCGCCGCGCGGCGCGCCCCGCCAGACCATACCGGCACACGCGGTCGCGCCAATGAAAAACCGCGCCGGCGAACCGGCGCGGTCTGGTCGGTGCCCTGTGGCGCCCTGGATCAGCTTTCGCCTTCGTCCTCGCCCGCGGCCGACCCGATGTCGTCGAACAGTTCGGCGATCTCGAATTCGGCTTCGGCCTCGGCCTCGGCGGCCAGTTCCTGGATCGACTTGCCCGAGGCCTGCAGGGCGGCCTCTTCGACCGAACGCGCGACGTTCAGGCGGATCTTCACCTGGACCTCGGGGTGCAGCGTCACAGTCACCGGGTGCAGGCCCAGATCCTTGATCGGGCGGTCCAGTTCGATCTGGCTGCGGTTCAGCGTGAAGCCGCCCGCCGTGGCCGCATCGGCGGCGTCACGGGTGGTCACCGAGCCGTAGAGCGCGCCGCCATCCGAGGCTGACCGGATGACCACGAAGATCTGGCCGTCCAGCCGGGCACCGACGGCCTCGGCCTCTTTCCGGGTCTCGAGGTTCTTCGCCTCGAGCTGGGCCTTGCGGGTCTCGAAGGCCTTGACGTTGGCCTCGGACGCGCGCAGCGCCTTGCCCTGGGGCAGCAGATAGTTGCGGGCGTAGCCGTCCTTGACGTTCACCACCTCGCCCATCTGGCCGAGCTTGGGGACGCGCTGCAGAAGGATCACTTGCATCGGTTCCTCCTCACTTCACGGCGTAGGGCCGCCGCGGTCGCCGCGGTCGCCACCCCGGTCGCCCCGGTCCCCGCGATCGCCGCGGTCGCCGCGTTCGCGTTCGTCACGCTTCTGCATCTGGACCGTGGGGCCGTCCTCGTGCTTGTCGACCTTGATGGTCAGCACGCGCATGACGTCGTCATGCAGGCGCATCAGGCGTTCCATCTCGGTCACCGCCGCGGCGGGGGCGTCCGATTTCAGGAAGGCGTAGTGGCCCTTGCGGTTCTTGTTGATCTTGTAGGCCATCGTCTTGACGCCCCAGTATTCGTGTTCAACGACCTTGCCGCCGTTGTCCGAAAGAACCGTGGAGAAATGTTCGATGAGGCCCTCGGCCTGCGCGTTCGACAGGTCCTGACGCGCGATGAAGACATGCTCGTAAAGCGGCATGCGCTGTCCTTGTGGTCGGGCGCATTTCACAGGACGGGGGTGAACCTTCCGCGGTCCCGTCCACGAGGTATGCGCCGGCTGCTGTGGTCCGGCGGAAGGACAGGGCCTTATACACATCCGCCCGCGCGATGCAAGGGCGGGCGGTCCTGCGCGGGGCCACACACGGGCTGTTCGGCGCTGCGGGATTGGCATGGGGGTCGGCGCGGGCCACCTGTTGGCTCACAACCCGCAACCCGGAGGTTCCCGATGTTCCGCGCCCTGACGGCCGCGCTGATCGCGCTGGCCCCCCTGCCCGCCCTGGCCGCCCCCACCAGCTATGCGCTGGACCCCAGCCACAGCCAGATCGTGTTTTCCTACAACCACCTGGGCTATTCCACCGGCTATGGCATGTTCTCGGGCTTTCAGGGGCAGATCGCCTTTGACGCAGAAAACCCCGCCGCCTCGTCCGTGACGGTGTCGTTTCCCGTGCGCAGCATGCTGACCGGCTGGCAGGCGCGGTTCGAACACTTCATGTCGCCCGACTTCTTCGGCGCGGCCGAGGATGAGATGGTCAGCTTCACCTCGACCGCGATCGAGGTGACGGGCGAAAAGACCGCGCGGATCACCGGCGATCTGACGCTGAACGGCGTGACCAAGCCGGTGGTGCTGGACGCGGTGCTGAACCAGGTCGCGCCCCACCCGATGGAGGGCAAGCCCTGGGCCGGCTTCAGCGCGACGACCACGCTGCTGCGGTCGGACTACGGGCTGGGGATGTTCGCGCCCTTCGTCTCGGACGAGGTTGCGGTGGACATCAGCATCGAGGCGATGGCCGAGTGAGGCCGCCCCGCGCGGGCCGGTTGCGGCCCGCGCAAGGCCCAAGACGGGTGCGGGCCGGTTGCGGCCCGCGCAGCCCCACCGGGCGGGGGCCGTCAGTCGGCTCGCGCCACCGCCAGCACCGCGGCGGGCCCCGGCGTCTGCAGGATGACCACGGCCGGATCGGCACCCGGCACGCGCGCGGTCATTTCCAGCGGCTGCAGGCCGGGCCAGTCGCCCAGCACATGCCATTCCGTGACGATGTTGTGATAGGTGGTGGTGCGGCCGGCGTTTTCGCCCCGCTCGATGGTGACGGTCTGGCTGGGCCGATAGCGCACCAGCTGCACATGCGCCCCGCCGGGCAGCGGTTCGGCCGTCTCAGCGCGGATGTGCAGCACGTCGCCCTCGCGCCGCAGGGTCAGCGCCACGGGGCTGCCCTGCATCAGATGCTTGCGGATCAGCTTTTCGGTCTGTTCGGGCTGATGCCCCTCGATCCGGTGGATGCCGCCGACGATGGTCTGCGGCGTATAGATCGTGCGGCTGCCGATGGCGCGGGCATAGTCCTTCTGCCGTTCGGTGAACTGCGGCTGGGCGAACAGGTCGGCCCAGCCGATATAGTCCCAATAGTCGACATGCAGCGCCAGCGCGATCACCTGCGGGTCGGCGGCCAGGTCCGCGAAATAGTCGTCGGCGGGCGGGCAGGACGAACAGCCCTGCGAGGTATACAGTTCGACCAGAACCGCCGGTTCGGCCCGCGCGGCCCCCCCGTCCTGCCCCGAAAACAGGCAGAGGGCGGCGCCGAGGGCTGCGCTGACGATCTGTCGCATGCGGCAATGTTCCTTTGCTTCCTCGTCCGGTTCTAGACGCCCGCCCGCTGCCCTGCCAATCAAGGATGCGAGAGGGTCACGCGACCGCGGCAGAGCCGCTGCAGGTGCGGGGGGCCGAAACTTCGGGCTGGATTTTCTGCATACCGTCGCATACAAGTCCGGCGATTCCCTTGCGCGCAGCCCGCGTTCCGGGGACAAGGGACCGAAAGCCCAGCTTGCCATCGCCAGGAGGCCTGCATGACCGTGATCGTCGGACAAGACACTGCCAAGACCCGCCGGACGCTGACCGCCGACGGCCGGACCGTCGCCTATTACTCGATCCCGGCGGCGCAGGCTGCGGGGCTGGGCGACTTCTCGCGCCTGCCGGCCAGCCTGAAGGTGCTACTGGAAAACATGCTGCGGTTCGAGGACGGCAAGACCGTCACCGTCGACGACATCCGCGCCTTTGCCGACTGGGCCGCACAGGGCGGCCAGAACCCGCGCGAGATCGCCTATCGCCCCGCCCGCGTGCTGCTGCAGGACTTCACCGGCGTGCCCGCGGTGGTGGACCTGGCCGCGATGCGCGACGCGATCCTGGCCCTGGGGGGCGATGCGCAGAAGATCAACCCGCTGAACCCGGTTGACCTGGTCATCGACCACAGCGTGATGATCGACGAATTCGGCACGCCGCGCGCCTTCCAGGCCAACGTCGACCGCGAATACGAACGCAACATGGAACGCTATACCTTCCTGAAATGGGGGCAGAAGGCGTTCGACAACTTCCGGGTGGTGCCGCCGGGCACCGGCATCTGCCACCAGGTCAACCTGGAATACCTGTCGAAGACCGTCTGGACCGACACCGACCAGACCGGCCAGACCGTGGCCTATCCCGATACGCTGGTGGGCACCGACAGCCACACCACCATGGTCAACGGCCTGGCCGTGCTGGGCTGGGGCGTGGGCGGCATCGAGGCCGAGGCCGCGATGCTGGGCCAGCCGATCTCGATGCTGATCCCCGAGGTCGTGGGCTTCAAGCTGACCGGCCAGATGCGCGAAGGCACCACCGCCACCGACCTGGTGCTGAAGGTGGTGCAGATGCTGCGCAAGCACGGCGTGGTGAACAAGTTCGTCGAATTCCATGGCGACGGGCTGGATCATCTGCCGCTGGCCGACCGGTCGACCATCGCCAACATGGCCCCCGAATACGGCGCGACCTGCGGCTTCTTCCCGGTCGACGACGAAACCCTGCGCTATCTGCGCCAGTCCGGCCGGGATGAGGGCCGCATCGCCCTGGTCGAGGCCTATGCCAAGGCCAACGGCATGTGGCGCGGCCCCGACTACGAACCCGTCTACACCAGCACCCTGCATCTGGACATGTCGGAAATCGTGCCCGCCATCTCGGGGCCCAAGCGGCCGCAGGACTACCTGCCGCTGGACCAGGCGGCGCGGTCGTTCTTTCACACCGTGTCACAATATCGCGGCATCGACACCACCCAGGCCGCGCGCGAGATGGCCGCCGAAGCCCCGAGCCCCGCGCAGAAGGACGACCCGCGTCGGCTGGTTCCGGTCGAGGGGCAGGACTTCCAGTTGCGCGACGGCGCGGTGGTGATCGCGGCGATCACGTCCTGCACCAACACCTCGAACCCCTATGTGATGATCGGGGCGGGGCTGGTGGCGCGCAAGGCGCGCGCGCTGGGTCTGACCCGCAAGCCCTGGGTCAAGACCAGCCTGGCGCCCGGATCGCAGGTCGTGTCGGAATACCTGAACGCCGCCGGCCTGCAGGAGGATCTGGACGCCATCGGCTTCAACCTGGCGGGCTATGGCTGCACCACCTGCATCGGCAACTCGGGCCCGCTGGCGCCGGAAATCTCCCGCGCGATCCACGGCAATGACCTGGTCGCCGCGGCCGTGCTGTCGGGCAACCGCAACTTCGAGGGCCGGGTCCACGCCGACGTGCGCGCCAACTATCTGGCCAGCCCCCCGCTGGTGGTGGCCTATGCCATCGCGGGCGACATGAACATCGACCTGACGACCGAACCGCTGGGCCACACGCCCGAGGGCAAGCCGGTCTATCTGAAGGACATCTGGCCCACCAACAAGGAAGTGGCCGACATGGTCCACGCCACCGTCACGCGCGAGGCGTTCCAGAAGAAATACGCCGATGTCTTCAAGGGCGATCCGCGCTGGCAGGCGGTGGAAACCACCGACAGCAAGACCTATGACTGGCCCGCGACCTCGACCTACATCCAGAACCCGCCATATTTCCGCGGCATGGGCCGCGAACCGGGCGTCATCACCGATCTGGAAGGCGGCCGGGTGCTGGCGCTCTTGGGCGACATGATCACGACCGACCACATCAGCCCCGCCGGCGGCTTCAAGGAAAAGACCCCGGCCGGCCGCTATCTGGTCGAACGCCAGGTGCCGGCGCGCGAGTTCAACAGCTATGGCGCGCGCCGCGGCAACCATGAGGTGATGATGCGCGGCACCTTTGCCAACATCCGCATCCGCAACGAGATGCTGGATGGCGTCGAGGGCGGCTATACCCTGGGGCCCGACGGGCAGCAGACCTCGATCTTCGATGCGGCCATGGCCTGGCAGGATCGGGGCGTGCCGCTGGTGGTGATCGGGGGCGTCGAATATGGCGCGGGCTCCAGCCGCGACTGGGCGGCCAAGGGCACGGCTCTGCTGGGCATCAGGGCCGTGATCGCCGAAAGCTTCGAGCGGATCCACCGGTCGAACCTGGTCGGCATGGGCGTCATCCCGTTCGAGTTCATGCCCGGCGAGAACCGCAAGACGCTGGGCCTGAAAGGGACCGAGACGATCTCGATCCACGGCCTGTCGGGCGATCTGAAGCCACTGAGCCTGGTGCCCTGCACCATCGCCTGTGCCGACGGCAGCGAACGGACGATCCAGCTGAAGTGCCGGATCGATACGGAAATCGAGATCGACTACGTCAAGCACGGCGGCGTGCTGCACTACGTGCTGCGGCATCTGGCGGCCTGACGCCGATCTGCCGGACCTGACTGCGCGGGCCCCTGCCGGACGGTGGGGGCCCGTCGTCTTTGTGGCGGAAATGGGGTCGCCCCGCCACATTCCGGTCGGCAACCCTGCCTAAACCTGATTCAGGTTGAGATGTTTCCCAACCGTTCAGCTGCAACGTGCTGCGCCGCGCCCCGGCGCGGCCCGCCCCCATGGAGGAGGTGATCCCACGGTCGACAGGACGAGTGACATCCAGGTCCATGAAAACCAGGGCGCGCTGCTGACCCTGGGGCCGTCCCAGGTGCTGTCCTGGACGGATTTTTCTTCCCCGCAGACGGGCAGCCTGACCGTGCAGGACACGGCCCCACCAACAAGGACTGGGACATCGGCGAAGGCGCCAGCTTTGACGGCCAGCCCGCCACGCTGATCGCCACGGGCACCGCCTTTGCCGGGGTCACGGTCAGCCTGCTGGGGATCGACCTGCTGACGTTGCAGCTGTCCACCCCGGTCAATGTGGGCGTGTTCCAGGCCGGCGGCAGCCAGTATCTGCAGTTCTTCAACACCGACGGCACGCCCGCCGATCCGGCCGCGCTGCTGAATGGGCTGGCGACGCAGCTCGTCGCGAAGCTGACGGCGCTGGCCCGCTCGGCCCGCTCTTGACGCCGCTGGTGAATGCGATCCTGGCCGATCCGCTGACCTTTCTGGAGCAGAACGCGCTGCTGACCTTTGACCTGCAGGCGGGCGGCGGGGTGCCGCTGGTGCCCTGTTTCACCGCGGGCACCGGGATCGTCACGCGGTCGGGCGAACGGGCGGTGGAAACCCTGGCCGTGGGCGACGAAGTGCTGACGCTTGACCACGGGTTCCAGCCGATCCGCTGGATCGGCCGCAAGGCGCTGGGCGCGCTGGACCTGGCCGAGCGGCCCGACCTGCGCCCCATCCGCATCGCCGCGGGCGCCCTGGGCGAGGGGCTGCCGGAGCGCGACCTGATCGTGTCGCCCCAGCACCGCTGTCTGGTGCGGTCCGACATCGCCCGCCGCATGACCGGCGAACGTGAGGTTCTGGCCGCGGCCAAACATCTGCTGGGCCAGCCGGGAATCGACCCGCTGCCCGCCGGGGCGGAGGTGGTCTATGTCCACATCCTGTTCGACCGGCATGAGCTGGTCTTCTCGAACGGGGCAGTGACCGAATCCTTCTACCCCGGCCCCCAGGGCACCGCCGCCCTGGATGACGCGGCCCTGCGCGAAATCCATGCCCTGTTTCCCGGCCTTTCCGACGGCGATCCGAACGGAGGACCCGCTCCGGCGCGCGCCTTTCTGGGCGGGCACGCCGCGCGATCGCTGGTCAAGCGATCGGTCAGGAACACGCGACAGCTGGTCCAACGGCGCCGGCCCCTGCGCGCCTGACGGCGGAGGCTGGCCCGCGGGCTGGTGGCTGCTGCCCGCGGTGCTGGGGGGGCTGCGGTCTGGGGTGCGCTGATCCTGTGGGCGGTGGGTTAGCGCGCGGCCTCGGCCAGGGCGGGGCGGATGGTGCGGTCCAGCTCCTGCCGGGTGATGGGGCCCGCCAGCCGCGCGATCACCTTGCCCGATCCGTCGATCACATAGGTCTCGGGCACGCCGTAGACGCCCCAGTCCAGCGCCATCCGGCCCGTGGCATCGGCCCCCATCCCGGCAAAGGGGTTGCCCAGCTCGGCCAGGAAGCCCAGCGCCTTGGCCGGGTCGTCCTTGTAGTTCACGCCGTAGATCGGGATGCCTTCGTCGGCCAGCGCCTGCAGCATCGGATGTTCGGCCCGGCAGGGCGCGCACCAGCTGGCCCAGTAGTTCACCAGCTTGGCCCCGCCTTCGCGCAGCATCGCATCGGTCAGCGCGGGGCCCGCGCCCAGGGGGGTCACCCGCACCTCGGGTGCGGCCCGTCCGATCATGGTCGAGGGCAGGCTGTCCGCATCCTCGCGCTGCATGCCGAACCAGAACGTGGCGGCCAGCGCGGCAAAGGCCACGGGCGGCACCACCATCAACCATCTAGCCATCGGTTCTCTCCCGCCGGGTTTCGGCCTCGCGCAGGGCGGCACGCACCTGCGCCGCCCGCCACAGGCTGAGCGCGACCAGCCCCGCGATCAGCACGATCGAGGCGGCATAGGACGTCAGCACCGCAAAGGCATATTTTCCAAGATCGGGCATCATGCCATCCGCTCCCTCTGCAACAGGGAGTGCAGCCGCCGCGCGCGGATTTCCGTCCGCGTGCGCAGCAGCACCAGCGTCAGGAACAGCAGCGCAAAGCCCGCGATGCAGACCACCAGCGGCACCCAGTAGACGTTCGACACGTTCTGTTCCTTGTCCAGCGACAGGCTGGCGCCCTGGTGCAGCCCCTGGTTCCAGAAGTTCACCGCATAGCGCGACAGCACCGCAAAGACCGACCCCACCAGGCACAGGACCGAGGTCAGGTCGGCCGCGGTGTCGGGGTTCTCGATCGCCTCCCACAGGGCGATATAGCCCAGGTAGAACAGGAACAGGATCAGGAAGGACGTCAGCCGCGGATCCCAGGCCCACCAGGTGCCCCACATCGGCTGGCCCCAGATCGCCCCGGTCACCAGCGCGATCAGGGTAAAGGTCACGCCCACCGGGGCCGCGGCGCGGGCGGCCAGCGCGCTGACATGGTGGCGGCGGACCAGCCAGATCAGGCTGGCCACCAGCATCATGAACCAGGCGTTGATCGCCATCAGTGCGGCGGGCACATGCAGGTAGATGATCTTGACGGTCGATCCCTGCTTGTAGTCGTCAGGCGTGAAGAAGAAGCCCCAGATCAGCCCGCCCAGCAGGCACAGCGCCGAGGCAGCCGTGACCCAGGGCAGCACCGTGCCCGAGGTCTGCATGAACTTCTTGGGGTTGGCATATTCCCAGATCGACATGGCGGTCAGCTAAGTCCTGTCGCGTTGGCTGGCAAGGGGCCGGGGGGCGCCCTCACCGCAGGTTGACACGCAAGGCCGCCGCGGCGGCAAAGGGCAGGATGGCCAGCGACCCGGCGGTGATCGCGGCCAGCAGGATCAGCGCGGTCCCGGGCGCCATGCCGGTGGCCGCGCGGCTGACCGCCTCGGCCCCGAAGACCAGCGTGGGGATGTAGAGCGGCAGCACCAGCAGGCTGAGCAGCAGCCCCCCCCGCTTCAGCCCCACGGTCAGCGCGGCGCCAAAGGCCCCGATCGCCGACAGCGCGGGCGTGCCCAGCGCCAGCGAGGCGACCAGCGCCCCATAGCCCGCCGCGGGCAGGTTCAACAGCAGCCCCAGCACGGGCGCGGCCAGCGTCAGCGGCAGGCCCGTGACCAGCCAGTGCGCCAGCGCCTTGACGGCCACGACGCCCTCGAGCGGGACGGGCGCGGTGGCCAGCAGGTCCAGCGTGCCATCCTCCCAGTCCAGCGCGAAGATGCGGTCGAGCGACAGCAGGCAGGACAGCAGCGCCCCCACCCACAGGATGCCGGGCGCGATGCGCGCCAGCGTGGCGCCCTGCGGCCCCACGCCCAGCGGCACCAGCACCGCCACCAGCAGGAAGAAGGCCAGCCCCAGGCCAAAGCCGCCGCCCGCGCGCATGGCCAGCCGCAGGTCGCGCACCAGAAGCGCGATCATGCCCCCACCCCGTCAAAGGCCGCGTCAAAGGCCGCGACGCCGCCCCGTTCGGCCGGGCGCGCGCGAAAGGGGTCCAGCTGCATCACCACCGCCTCGGACAGGCCCAGGTCGATATGGGTGGCGATCACCGCCATCCCGCCGCCGGCCAGATGCCGCCGCACCGCCGCGGCGAACAGCGCCACGGCCGCCACGTCCAGCGACACCGTGGGTTCGTCCAAGAGCCAGACCGGCCGCCCCGTCACCAGCAGGCGCGCCAGACCCAGCCGCCGCTTCTGCCCCGCCGACAGCTGTGTTGCGGGGCGATGCGCCAGCGGCCCCAGCTCCATCGCCGCCAGCGCCGGCGCAATGTCGGTCAGCCCGTGCAGCCGCGCCCAGAAGGTCAGGTTTTCCGCCACCGTCAGCGTGGCCTTCAGCCCGTCGGCGTGGCTCGCATAGGCCAGCGCCTCGGGCGGCAGATCGACCCGGCCGGCCAGCGGCGGCTGCAGCCCCGCCAGCGTGCGCAGAAGCGTCGTCTTGCCCAGGCCATTCGGCCCGCGCAGCACCAGCGCCTGACCCGCGGCCAGACGGAAGCTGACGCCCTGCAGGACGGGCAGCCCCCCGCGCGCGCAGGCCAGATCGGTGACGACAAGTTCCATGTCTGTCCCCTAGCGCATCGGGGCGCGGCCGCAAAGGGGCCTGCGCGGGGCGAAGGGCCGCAGGCCGGTCAGACCGGGACCAGGGCTGCCGCGATGCGCCGGCCCTCGGACAGCAGCACGTTGTAGGTGCGGCAGGCGGCGGGGCTGTTCATCACCTCGACGCCCAGCCCCGCGTCCTCCAGCGCCTGGCGGAACGGACGGGGGACATGGGCGATCTCGGCCCCCGTGCCCACGAACAGCACGTCGATCCGCCCGGCATAGGCCAGGGGCGTGGCCGTATCCGCCACCCCGCCCCAGCCGCGCGCGTCCCAGGGCGTGATCAGGACCGGCCCCCGCAGCACTTGCCCCGCCAGCCGGAAGAAGCCGGGGCCATAGCCCTCGATCGGCTGAGCATTGCCATAGGCGATCTCGGTCAGCCGCATGGCGCCCCCCCTTCCGCCGGCCTCAGGCGTCGATCCCGGCAAAGCGGGTGCCGGCCCTGGGCCCCGCCTGCGACCCGCCCGACCGGTCCAGCCCCAGATACAGCACGATGTTCTTGGCGACATAGAGCGTGGAATAGGTCCCGATGATCACCCCGAACAGCATGGCAAAGACAAAGCCGCGGATCACGTCGCCGCCAAAGACGAACAGCGCCGTCAGTGAAATCAGCGTCGTCGTGGCCGTCATCAGCGTGCGGCCCAGCGTTTCGTTGGCCGACAGGTTCATCAGGTCGCGCAGGGGCATCTGCTTGTATTTCTGCAGGTTTTCCCGCAGCCGGTCAAAGATGACCACAGTGTCGTTGACCGAATAGCCCAGGATGGTCAGCAGCGCGGCCACGATCGTCAGGTCGAACTTGATCTGGAACAGCGCAAAGACGCCCACGGTCACGATCACGTCGTGGACCAGGGCCGCCACCGTGCCCACCGCGAACTGCCATTCGAAGCGCAGCCAGACATAGACCAGGATCCCCGCCGTGCCCGCGGCCACGGCCAGCAGCGCCTGCCAGATCAGCTCGCCGCTGACCTTGGGACCCACCGATTCCACCGAGGGAAAGGTGATCGCTGGATCAACGGCCAGCAGCACGGCCTCGACCCGCGCGATGGTTTCGGGGCTGACCGCCTCGACCCCCTCTTCGGCCTGGATGCGGATCATCGCCACATGCTGGTCGGGGCGGAAGCCGGGGTCGAAGACCTCGGTGATCGACACGTCGCCCAGCGCCAGCGGCGCCAGCGCCGCACGATAGACGCCCACGTCCACGGCGGTCGTGCTTTCGGTGCGGATCGTGGTGCCGCCGCGGAAGTCGATGCCGAAGTTCAGCCCCATCACCAGCACCAGCACCAGCGAGGCGATCACCGCCATCACCGACGCGCCAAAGGTGACGTGCTGGATGCGGAAGAAGTCGATGTTGGTCTGTTCCGGTGCCAGTCTCAGACGACGCATGGCCGGCCCCCTATACGATGATGGTCTTGGGCCGCCGCCAGGCCAGCCAGTGGGTGATGATCAGCCGCGTCACATAGACGGCGGTGAACATGCTGGTGACGATGCCCAGCCCCAGCGTCACGGCAAAGCCGCGCACGGGACCCGAGCCCACGGCGAACATGATCACCGCGGTCAGGATCGCGGTCACGTTGGAATCGATGATCGCCGACAGCGCGCGTTCGAAGCCCAGATCGATCGCGCGGGCAGGGCCGCGGCCGGCGCGCAGCTCCTCGCGGATGCGCTCGAAGATCAGCACGTTGGCATCGACCGCCATGCCCATGGTCAGCACGATGCCCGCGATGCCGGGCAGCGTCAGCGTGGCCCCGATGGCCGACAGCAGCGCCAGCAGCATCACGATGTTGATGGTCAGCGCGATGTTGGCGATGACGCCGAAGGTGCCGTAGCTGGCCACCATGAACAGCACGACCGCCACCATGCCCACCAGCGCCGCGCGCTGGCCCGCCGCGATGCTGTCGGCGCCCAGTTCCGGGCCGATCGTGCGTTCTTCCAGGAACACCAGTTCGGCCGGCAGGGCGCCTGCGCGCAGCAGCACGGCCAGCTGGGTCGATTCCTCGACCGTGAAGCTGCCGGTGATGATGCCCGACCCGCCGGGGATATGGTCCCGGATCACGGGGGCCGAGATCACCTCGTCATCCAGCACGATGGCAAAGGGGCTGCCGATATTGGCCGCCGTATAGTCGCCGAAGGCCCGCGCGCCCGAGGGGTTGAAGCGGAAGTTCACCGCCGGGCGGTTGTTCTGGTCAAAGGCCGGCTGGGCATCGACCAGATCCTCGCCCGACACCACGGGCGTCTGTTCGACGATGTAGTAGATGCCGCTTTCGTCCATCGACGGCAGCAGAAGGTTGCGCGCCCCGGGGTCGGCCTGGGCATCGGTGGTGCGCCCCACCACGGGGTGAAAGGTCAGCCGCGCCGTGGTGCCGATCAGCGCCTTCAGCTCGGCCGCCGATCCGATGCCCGGCACCTGGATCAGGATGCGGTCGGTGCCCTGGCGCTGGATCGTGGGTTCGCGGGTGCCCACCTCGTCCACGCGGCGGCGGACGATCTCCAGGCTCTGGCGGATGGTGCGGTCGTCGGTGGCGGCGCGTTCGGCCTCGGCCAGGGTGACGACGATCTCGGCGCCCTCGGCGCGCACCTCGATGTCGCTCTGCCCCACCCCGGTCAGGGTGACGACGGGCTGGGCCAGCGCGCGCACGGCGGTCAGTGCCGCATCCATCCCCGCGGGGTTGGAAATCGCCACGCGCAGCACGCCGGGGTCGGACGGCTGGCGGCGCACATTGCCCACCTGGTCGCGCAGCGGGCGCAGCGCATCGCGCACATCGGGCCACATGCCGTCGATGCGCGCGGCATAGACATCGGCCACCTGCACCTCGGCCAGCAGATGCGCGCCGCCGCGCAGGTCCAGCCCCAGCGGCACCAGCGTCGCCGGCAGCCAGGACGGCCAGGCGGCCAGGTCGGCCTGCTGTTCGGGCGTCAGCGCGGCGCCCGCGGCCTGTTCGGCGGCGGCGTCATTGTGCCGCTCGACCCGGCTGTAGAAGGCATTGGGCAGGGCAAAGGCCAGTCCTGCGGCGCAGATCGCCCAGATCAGCACACGCTTCCACAGCGGGATCTGCAGCATGACCGGTCAGCCCGCCGCGGCGGCCGGTTCGGTCTTGGACAGCACCGCGGCGATGGTCTGGCGCTGCACCTTGACGCGGACGTTGTCGGCGATCTCGACCTCGACGGTGTTGTCGTCCATCACCTTGGTCACCTTGCCCAGGATGCCGCCCTGCGTCAGCACCTGGTCACCGCGCCGCAGCGCCTCGACCATGGCCTTGTGTTCCTTGAGCTTCTTCTGCTGGGGGCGGATCAGCAGGAAATACATGATCGCAAAGATCAGGATCAGCGGAACAAAGCTGGTGAAGGCGCCCGCGGCGCCGCCGGCGGCCTGGGCATAGGCGGGGGTTGCAAACATCCTGCGTCCTCTCGTCAGGGCCCTGGACCGCGGATTGCGGGGGCCGGTCGCTATGGCGCGGCACCCTATCCGCCACCCCGCAGGATGGCAAGCCGCGCCCCCGGCGGCATATGGCGCCGGGCGCGGCCCGCTGCAACCCCGCGTCCGGATCAGATCAGCCCGGCGCGTTCCAGCCGGTGGCCCGGCCGCCGCCAGACCACGGGGGGCAGCACGTCCTGCAGGAATTCGCGCCGCGCGGTCTGGCGATCGGCGCGGTCGGCGCTGCCCGGGCGGGGCTTGAACAGGGTCGTGTGGCTTTTCCGGGTGCGGTCCCATGTGGCGATATAGCAATACAGCGCCAGCGACATCCGTGGCAGCCCCTGGGGGGTGGTTCACCGGCGCGGGGTTGCCGTGCCAGGTGTCCGACCCGGTGGAGAAGCAGACCATGCGGTTGAACACGGGCACGAAGCTTGCGACCTTGTGTTCCATCGGCTTGTCCCAGATCTCGAAGGATCCGCCCCAGTCCTCGCGCCGGTCCTCGTTCAGGTAGATCAGCACGTTCAGACGGCGTTCTAGGTTCAGCCTGGCGTGGTGGTTGAAGTCGGCGTGGATGTCCAGATGCCCGCCGGTGCCGATCACATGCACCCCGCCGCCCGCGAACCAGGGATCGGGGATCAGGCCGGGGATCCCGGTCAGCTGTTCGAGGAACATCACGAAGGGCCGCGCGTTCAGCGCATGGAACGGGTTGCGGATACAGGCGGGCAGCCGTTCGGGCAGGTAGCTGACCTTGTTGGCCTCTTGCGGGCGGTTGCAGCTGGTCTCGGCCTCGGGCAGGGCGGCCAGTTCCGCGCGCACCCGGTGCAGGATCTCGGGCGGCAGGAAGTCGTCAAGGGACCCGCGCGGATAGGGCTGCGCCGCCTGATAGGCGGCAGCGGCGGGTTCGGCCGCGGCGCGCGGCATCGGGCGACAGCAGCAGCGTCTCGGGATCGAAGGGCAGAACGGGCATGGCACTCTTTCCCGGGGCGCCGGCGGCGCAAAAGGGCGGCGGCCTCCGGGCCGGGGGCGGACGCTCGGGGCAAGGGCAAGGTCGCCCGCCCCGGCCTGACAAGCGCCCGTTTGCCCGACAATCCGTTGCCCGGACCGGGCCGATGCTCAACATGCCGCGCGAAATCGGCCATACACGGGGCAGAGAATCACAGGAACCCGCCCATGCACGACATCCGCGCCCTTCGCGACGACCCTGCCTCCTTTGATGCCGCCCTGGCGCGCCGGGGCCTGCAGCCCCTGTCGGCGGGGCTCCTGGCGATGGATGAGGCGCGGCGCGCAAGGATCCTGGCGGCCGAAACCGCCCAGGCCGAACAGAACCGCGCCAGCAAGGAAGTGGGCGCGGCCAAGGCCCGCGGCGATGAGGCCGAGTTCGAACGCCTGCGCGCGCTGGTGGCCGAGAAGAAGGCCGAGATCGCCCGCCTGACCGCCGAGGCCGCCGAAGAGGACGCGCGCCTGGCCGCCGCGCTGGCCGTCATCCCCAACCTGCCCCTGCCCGAGGTGCCCGAAGGCCGGGACGAGGCCGACAATGTCGAGATCCGCCGCTGGGGCACGCCGCGCACCTTCGACTTTGCCCCGCGCGAACATTTCGACATCCCGGCGGTGAAACCGGGGATGGATTTCGAGACGGCGGCGAAACTGTCGGGCAGCCGCTTTGTCGTGCTGAAGGGCGCGGTGATCCGCGTCCACCGGGCGCTGGCGCAGTTCATGCTGGACACCCACATCGCCGACCATGGCCTGACCGAGGTCTGGACCCCCGTCCTGGTCAAGGAACAGGCGATGTTCGGCACCAACCAGCTGCCCAAGTTCGCCGAGGACAGCTATCAGACCACCAACGGCTGGTGGCTGATCCCCACGTCCGAGGTGACGCTGACCAACATGGCCGCGGGCGAGATCCTGGACGAGGCCGCCCTGCCCCAGCGCATGACCGCGCATACCCAGTGCTTCCGATCCGAGGCGGGATCGGCGGGCAAGGACACCACCGGCATGCTGCGCCAGCACCAGTTCGAGAAGGTCGAGATGGTGACGCTCTGCACGCCCCAGACCGCGCTGGCCGAACACGACCGGATGACCCGCTGCGCCGAGGCGATCCTGGAACGGCTGGGCCTGCCCTATCGCACCATCGTGCTGTGCACCGGCGACATGGGCTTTGGCGCGCAGAAGACCCATGACCTGGAGGTCTGGCTGCCCGGCCAGGGCCGCTATCGCGAGATTTCCAGCGTCTCGACCTGCGGCACCTTCCAGGCGCGGCGGATGAATGCGCGCTATCGCCCCGCGGGGGGCGGCAAGCCGGAATACCTGGCCACGCTGAACGGGTCGGGTCTGGCGGTGGGGCGCTGCCTGATCGCGGTGCTGGAAAACGGCCAGCAGGCCGACGGGTCGGTCGACCTGCCTGCCGTGCTGGCGCCCTATCTGGGCGGGGCCACGCGGATCGCGGCCGACGGCCGGCTGGTCGGGGCATGATGGCCTGGGTGATCCTGGGGCTGACGCTGGCCTTCGCCGTGGCGCCCGCGCTGTCCGAACCCTTCGGCGGGTTCGATCCGGCGGCCTTTCCCCTGTTCATCGACCGCCATCCGGTGCAGCCCGCGGGCTGGGCCTTCGCGATCTGGGGGCTGATCTATGCCGGGCTGCTGGCGCAGGCGGTCTGGGGCGTGGTGGCGCGGCGCGATGACCCCGCCTGGGCCGCGATGCGGCCGCCGCTGGCGGTGGCGCTGGCCATCGGGTCGGGCTGGATCGCGCTGGCGCTGTTCGATCCGCTGACCGCGACGGCGGCAATCCTGGTGATGGCCGCGGCCGCCGTGACGGCGCTGCTGCGCGCGCCCGCCGACGTGGAGCGCTGGCGCCTGTCGGCGCCGGTCGCGCTGTTCGCAGGCTGGCTGACGGCGGCCTCGGGCGTGTCGCTGGCGGTGGTGGCGGGGGGCTACGGGCTGCTGGCCCCGCCGGTCGCGGCATTGCTGGCGATGGCGGGCGTGCTGGCGGTGGCGCTGGCGGTGCAGCGGCGGCGGCCCGGGATGCCCATCTACAGCGCGCCCATCGTCTGGGCGCTGATCGCCATCGCCGCGGTCAACGGCGCGGCCGGCGGCCTGGTGACCGCCACGGCCCTGGCCGGCGCCGCGGGCCTGGCCGCCACCGCCCTGTGGTGGGCGCGGGGCTGAGAAGGCGCGCGATCCTTCTGCGAAGGATCGGGTCCGGCGCTCAGTCCTTCTTCTTCTCCAGATGCTTGCGCAGGCGGCCGGGGGTGTGGAACTTGCGTTCGCGGAAGGGGTTTTCGTCCCCCTGGCCGCGCAGGAACAGCCGGATCGGCGTGCCCGGCAGGTCGAAATGGTCGCGCAGCCCGTTGACCAGATAGCGGCGATAGCTGTCGGGCAGCTCGTCGGGGCGCGAGCACTTGATGACGAACCCCGGCGGCCGCGTCTTGGCCTGGGTGATGTAGCGCAGCTTGATGCGGTGGCCGCCCGGCGCGGGGGGCGGGTGCGCCTCGGTCATGGCCGACAGCCAGCTGTTCAGCCGCGCCGTGGGCACGCGGGCGTTCCAGACCTGATGCGCGCGCAGGATCGCGGCATGCAGCCGGTCCATGCCGCGCCCGGTCTTGGCGCTGATGGTGACCAGGGGCGCGCCGCGCAGCTGCGGCAGCAGGCGGTCGAACATCTCCTTCAGCTCGGCCAGCTTTTCCTGCTTTTCGCCTTCCAGGTCCCACTTGTTCACCGCGACGACGACGGCACGGCCCTCGGTCTCGGCAAAGTCGGCGATGCGCAGGTCCTGCTGCTCGAAGGGGATCTCGACATCCAGCAGGACGACGACCACCTCGGCAAAGCGCACCGCCCGCAGACCGTCGGCGACCGACAGCTTTTCCAGCTTTTCCACCACCCGCGCCTTCTTGCGCATGCCGGCGGTGTCCCAGATCCGGATCGGCGTGCCCATCCAGTCGGCGCGCACCGAAATCGCGTCGCGGGTGATGCCGGCCTCGGGGCCCGTCAGCATCCGGTCCTGGCCCAGGATGCGGTTGACCAGCGTCGACTTGCCGGCATTGGGCCGGCCGATCACGGCGATCTGCAGCGGGCGCTTCGCGGTCGGGCGGTGGTCGGCGGCGGCGGCCTCATCCTCGGACAGGTCCTCGGGCAGGTCCTGATCCACCTCGGGCGCATCCGCGGCGGCGCGTTCGGCGAAATCCTCGGCCAGCGGGCGCAGCAGGCGATACAGGTCGTCCAGCCCCTCGCCATGTTCGGCCGAGATCGCGACCGGCTCGCCCAGGCCCAGTGCCCAGGCCTCGGCCACGCCCGCCTCGCCCGCGCGGCCCTCGGCCTTGTTCACGCCCAGGATCACCTGCTTGCCGCGGCGGCGCAGGATGTCGGCAAAGGTGCGGTCGCTGGGGGTCACGCCCACCCGGCCGTCGATCAGGAACAGGCTGACATCGGCCATGTCCACCGCGCGTTCGGTCAGCCGCCGCATCCGACCCTGCAGGCTGTCGTCAGTCACCTCCTCAAGCCCCGCGGTGTCGATGACGGTAAAGCGCAGGTCGAACAGCCGCGCCTCGCCCTCGCGCAGATCGCGCGTGACGCCGGGCTGGTCGTCGACCAGCGCCAGCTTGCGCCCGACCAGCCGGTTGAACAGCGTGGACTTGCCCACATTGGGGCGGCCGACGATGGCAAGGGTAAAGCTCATGGGACGCCTGCAGGCTGCGGTGCGGTCAAGCCCGCGGTCTTACACCGGCGCCCGGTCAGCGGAAAGCCCGAAGTTGCCCGTCGCGCGTGACGACATAGAGCACCCCGCCCGCCAGCGCGGGTGCGGCGGCCGCGCCCCCGGGCACATCGACCGTGGCACGCAGCGCGCCATCCTCGGGCGCGAACAGGCGGATCAGCCCGTCGGACGACACCGTGACCACCTGCCCCCCGGCCAGCAGCGGCCCGAAATGGACATGGATACCCTGGCGGCGGCGTTCGCGGTCGTCCTCGAAATAGGGCAGGTCGGCGGTCCAGACCGTCTCGCCCGTGGCCGCGTCCAGCCGCATCAGCTGCGCCTCGTCATTGACCAGGAACAGCGCATCGCCCGCCACCGCGACCGGGCCCGTGGCGCCCTGGTTCGCCGTCCAGATCCGTTCGCCCGACGACAGGTCCAGCGCCACCGTCCGACCGGCCTGGGTGCCCAGATAGACCACCTCGCCCTGCACGACCGGATCGGCGGTGATGTCGGCCACCCCGGCATAGGCGCGCCCGCGCCGTTCGCCGGCCACCGTCGCCCCCCACAGCTGCACGCCGCCCTGGCGCAGCGCCGCCACCACCTCGCCACTGGCAAAGGGCAGCAGCACCGCGCGGTCGGTCACCGCCGGGCCCGCAGCCCCCAGCACCCCCGCCGCGGCCGGGCTGCCCGGCAGCTGCCAGCGGATGCGGCCGTCCTCGACCTCGATCGCCCAGGCCGACCCGTCGCGCGCCACGACATGGACCAGCCCGCCCGCCACCGCCGGGGCGCCCGCCACCGGCGCGGTCAGCCGCTGGCGCCACAGCACGCGGCCCTCGGCCGCATCCACGGCCACCAGCTCGCCAAAGCCCGAGGCGGCAAAGACCCGATCGCCGTCCGTGGCCAGCCCGCCGCCCGTGGCGATCCCGTCGCGGTCGGTGTCCGGCACCAGGCTAAGCTGCCACAGCCCCTGCCCCGTGGTCGAGGTCGCGGCCAGCTGCTGCGCCGCATCCAGCGTGAAGATGCGCCCCCCCGCCACCACGGGGGCCGCGGCAATGCGCGACCGGCGGCTGTTGCCCTCGCCGATCGGGGCGGACCACAGCGGCGCGGGCCGCGCGGCCAGCGCCAGATGGCCCGGCGAATGGTCGGGCGCGCCGCCGCGATGGGTCCAGTCGGCGTTGGTCACGGCGGCCGGCAGCCGCACCGGCAGACTGCGGTTTTCTACCGGCACCGCCAGCGGATCGGTGGGCACCGCGCCCTCCTCGGCCACGACCGAGGCGCCCAGCGGGCTGCGCACGTCAAAACGCTCGCCCTCCAGGATCACTTCGTCCTCGGCACAACCGGCCAGCATCAGCCCCAGGGCCAGGGCGGCCAGGCCCCGCGACGTGATCCGATGCGCGCTCACCCGTTCATCCCCGCCGCCCTCAGCCCGCGCCGCCCAGGGCGACGATCATCTGTGCCGCCCGCGCCCGCAAGCCCGCGCTGGCTTCCTGGTCCTGCCCCAGCGCCTGCAGCGCGGCGATGGCCCCGGCCGTGTCGCCCTCTTCCACCCGCAGCAGCGCCAGCTGCTCCAGCGCCAGCACGCGATAGGGCCGGCCCGCCACGGCCAGCGGCTCCAGCGCAGCGCGCCGCTCGGCCACGGGCGCCCCCGCCCCCAGCAGGATCACCCGCCGCAGCACCGCCAGATCGCGATAGCTGGGCGCCAGATCCGGCTCGGCGATCACCGCCTCCAGCGCGGCCAGCGCCGCCGCCCGGTCCGTCGTCGGGTCCGAGGCACGCAGCAGGTTCAGCACCGCCGCCCGTTCGCCGCCCGCCTGCACCCCCGCCAGCGCCGCCTGCCGCGCCGCCGGATCGGGCGCCTCCAGCGCGGCCAGCACCGCATCGCCAAAGGCCATGCTCTCGGCCCGGTGCCGCGCCTTCTGCCATTCGCTCCAGGCCGCGCCGCCCACCAGGGCCAGCACCACCACCAGACCGATCCAGCCATAACGGCGGAACAGCGCGAACAGCCGGTCGCGGCGCACCTCCTCGGTGACTTCCTCGATGAAACTCTCCGGATTGCTCACGCGCGCGCCTCCCGCCTGTCGGCCCCGTCTTACACGCCGCGCGCAAGGCTTGCCAAGCCCTGCCCGCCCGCAC
>JACXUX010000021.1 GCA_014763725.1 Rhodobacterales bacterium | reverse complement strand
GGACGGGACCGAAGTCCAGCGCGCCCGCGCGCGGGCGCGCTGGACTTCGGTCCCGTCCTGGCGCAGGGGCTGGCCAAGCACAACCTGTGGTAGGCCCACGCCGCCACCACGCCCCCGGCCGCAACGGCCCCCTTGCGGCCGGGGCGCATTGCCCGGCATCCTGCCCCCCGCAAGGGGAAGGGAGGACCCGATGACACGCATGGGCCGGGCGGCGCTGGCCGCCCTGCTGCTGGCCGCCGCGCTGCCCGCCGCGCCCCGCGCGGCCGCGGCCGACCCGGTCGAGGGGCTGTGGCAGACCCGCCCCGACGACAACGGCAACTTCGGCCATGTCCGCATCGCGCCCTGTGGCGCGGCCTTCTGCGGGGTGCTGGAACGCGCCTTCGACGGGGCAGGGGGGCAGATCGCCTCGCCCAACCTGGGCCGGCAGATCCTGTGGGACATCCGCGCCCTGGGCGACGGCACCTATGGCGAGGGGCGGATCTGGGCGCCCGACCGCGACCGCACCTATGTGGCGCGGTTGCGGCTGACCGACCAGGGCCTGGCGGTCGAGGGCTGCGTGCTGGGCATCTGCCGGCAGGGCGGGACCTGGACCCGCGTGCCCTGACGGCCGCCGCCCGGCCGGTCAGTATTTCGCGGGCACGTAAAGCTCGGGCGGCAGCATGGCGCGTTCGTAGTCGGGGTTGAACACGCGTTCGGGCAGCGTGATCTCCTCATGCGGGACGGGTTCGTAGGGGATCAGGCCCAGCAGGTGGTCGATGCAGTTCAGCCGCGCGCGCTTCTTGTCGTTGCCCTCGACGATGTACCAGGGCGCCTCGGGGATGTTCGTGCGGGCGAACATGTCCTCCTTGGCCTTGGTATACTGTTCCCAGCGGACGCGCGACTGCAGGTCCATCGGCGACAGCTTCCACTGTTTCATCGGGTCGTGGATGCGCATCAGGAAGCGCATCTGCTGTTCCTCGTCGGTGATCGAGAACCAGTACTTGATGACCTGGATGCCGTTGCGCACCAGCATGCGTTCGAATTCGGGCACGTCGCGGAAGAACTGCTCCACCTGATCCTCGGAGGCGAAGCCCATCACCCGTTCGACGCCGGCGCGGTTGTACCAGCTGCGGTCGAACAGCACGATCTCGCCCCCCGCGGGCAGATGCGCGATGTAGCGCTGGAAATACCACTGGGTCTTTTCGCGGTCCGACGGCGCAGGCAGCGCCACGGCGCGCGCCACGCGGGGGTTCAGCCGCTGGGTCAGCCGCTTGATGACGCCGCCCTTGCCCGCGCTGTCCCGGCCCTCGAAGATCACGACGATCTTCTTGCGGTGATGCACCACCCAGTCCTGCAGCTTGATCAGTTCCGACTGCAGGCGGATCAGCGATTCGAAATAGACCCGGCGGTCGATCGTGTCGGGATGCGCCTGCTTGTAGATGCGCGCGATCTCGCGGCTGAGGACGGCGTCCTCCAGCTCCAGCTCGAAATTCTCGTCCAGCGTGTCGGCGAGTTCGGCTTCCAGCCAGTCGCGGCCGGGGTTGGGCTGATCGGACATGCGGCGCACCGTATGCAGAATGGCCCCTTGAACCATGCCCGCATGACGGTTTGGTGACAGCCCCCGGCGGGTGGGGGTTACAGCACGGCCGCCTCTTGCGCCAGCCGCGCCAGCAGCGCCAGATCGGGGTGCAGGCTGCGGTCCTGCGGCAGCGTCAGGCCCACGGCCCCCGCCAGCGCCCGGTCGCGCGTGGGCAACAGCGCCATGTCGCCGCGCGCCACATCCGCCGCCACCACCCCGTGCGAGATGAACCACACCGCATCCGACGCCAGCACCAGGCCGCGGCCGATCTCGGGGGCGACCGTCTCATAGGTGGCGCGCGGCCGCGGCAGGCCTAGCGTGGCCAGATAGTCGTCGACGGTGCGGCGGATGATGGCATCGGCGGGCGGCAGGATCAGCGGCACGCGGCCCAGCACCTCGGCCGGGGGGCGGCCGGCCAGCGGGTGGCGCGCACGCAGCGCCAGCACGACATCCTCTTCATACAGATGCAGGAAGGTCAGGCCCGCCATCTCGGCCGCGCCGGGCAGCCGGCCCAGAACCGCGTCGACCCGCCCCTCGCGCAACAGCCGCATCAGATGCGCCTGCGGGCCGGTGACCATCTGCAGCGTCAGGTCGGGCTGGCGCTGGGCCAGCCGCAGCGCCAGCTGCGGGAACAGCCGGGTCGAGGCGGTGGGCAGCACCCCCAGCGCCACCCGGCCCGCCCCGGGCGCCAGCGCGCGCACCCCGGCCTCGAGCGTCTGGATCGCCGCCGCGGCGTGCTGGCGGAACAGCGCGCCCTCGGGCGTCAGCACCAGCCGCCGGCCCTGGCGCAGGAACAGCGCGGCCCCGATCAGGGCTTCCAGTTCCGCCAGGCTGCGCGACAGCGCGGGCTGGGTCAGCCCCTGCTGGCGGGCCACCGCCGACAGGTTGCCGGTTTCGGCGATGTCCAGAAAGGCGCGGATGTGGCGCAGCTTGATGCCGGGATGCATGGCGGTCCGGGGGCAGGGGCAGAACGGGCCGCATCCTGCGACGTTTTCGCGCCGGTTGCCAAGGGCTGCGGTGCTGCGCGGTGCGGTTGCAGGCCGCCGGCCCTTGACGCAGGGCCGCGGTTGCCCGACCACTCCGGGGCGCGCCGGGCGTCTTCTCGGGGCGCGGGTTTCCCGGGCCGGGGCGGTCCGGCAGGGCGAGGGCCGCGCGATGACGTTGAAGCAGAACCTTCCCGCGGTGGCGGGGGCCGGGGCCGGGCGGTCCGGGTCGGCCGTGCCGCAGGTCGAACCCGCGCAGGCGCTGGCGGCGCTGGCGGGTGTGGCCGATGCCCCGGCGCTGGTGGCGGCGATGGCCGACCGCGAGCTGCGCGCGGCGCTGGTCTGGCTGGTGGCCGCGCTGGAGGCGGCGGCCGACGATCCCGCCCGGGCCGAACTGCTGGCGCCGTTGCCCGCGGGGCCCGGCACGCCCGCGGCGTTGCTGCGCGGCCTTTACGCCCGCGACATGACGCGCGAGGCGATCCAGGCCGTCATCGACCTGGGCCAGGCGCTGCACGACCGGGCCGAGGCGCCGACCGTCGGCCGGCTGATGACGGCGCTGGCCGCCTGTGTGCCCGGCTTCTACTGGCCGCGCTTCGTGCTGGGCAAGCTGGCCTATGAGGCGCAGGACTGGCCCCGCGCCGTGACCGAACTGGCCGAGGCGGCGCGGCTGCAGCCGGGCTTCGGCTGGGCGCATCTGCTGGGGGCGCGCGCCCTGCTGAAGCTGGGCCGCCGGGCCGAGGCGCGGCCCTATCTGGACGCCGCCGCCCGCGCCATGCCCGAAATGGCGCCTGCGCTGGCGGTCGAGCGGCTGCGGCTGCTGCCGACCTCGGACTGGACGGACTGGCATGGCGAATACCTCTGGGCCGCGCTGACGGGCGAAACCCTGTCGGCCGAGGCGGTCGAGGATCTGCTGACCCTGCTGTCGGGGATGCTGCGGCGGGCGGCGACGCGGCCGGCGCTGCTGGATCCGCTGGTGGCGGAACTCTCGGGCCTGCTGCGGCAGGACTGCCACCTGTCGCGCGATTTCCGTCTGGCGCCGGTGCCCGCGCTGATGGCGCTGGCGCTGGCCTTGCGGGACGTGGACCGCGCGGGCCCGTTCCTCGCGCAGTTCGAGGACAGGCTGCCCGCCGACCCCGACCCGGCGGGGCTGCCCGCCTCGTTCAGCCGCGCGCTGGCCGAGGGGATGCAGCATTTCCTCTGCGCCGCGCATCTGCAGGACGGCGGCCGGACGCCCGCGCAGGACGAATTCGCGCTGGCGCTGGCGCGGTTGTGCCTGGACCGGCTGGGCGACCGGGTCACGGCCCAGCGGCTGGCCGGTCTGGTGGTGCCGCCCGCCCCCGCCACGCCCGCGCCCATGGCGGCCGAGGCCGCGCGCATCCGCCTGCGCGCGGTCCAGGCGCGGGGCGACGGGTTCGAGGTGCTGCAGGCGCTGCGCGACCCCGCCCTGGCCGCGGCCCCCTCGGCCGAGACGCTGGCCGCCGAGGCGCGCGCGCTGTTTGCCCTGTGCGAGGACAAGCCGGACCTTGCCCTGACCGCGGTGGGGCGGGTGCTGGACCGGCTGGCCGCGCTGCCCGAACCCGCCGAACAGGCCGATGCGCTGATCCTGCCCCTGCGCGGCGCGATCGGGCGGGCCTATGGCGCGCTGCTGGCGCAGATGCGGGCCGAGGCGCGCGACGGCGACGGCGCGGCGGCGGCGGCCGAATGGCGCGGCTGGCTGGACCGCTTTGCCGCCGCCATCGAGCGGGCCGAGGCGCTGGCCCAGGGCGCCACGCCCGGGCCGCGCCCGGTGCGGCCGGGCCGCGTGGTCATCCTGACCAGCCCCTGGCTGAAGCAGGTGCTGTATTACCGCGCGACCCAGCTGGCCGAACTGCTGACCGCCGCGGGCCTGGCGCCCGAGGTGATCGACCTGACCGAACGGCCCGCCGACACGCTGCAGCTGGCGCTGCTGGATGCCGATGGCGTGGTCGTCCAGCGCCAGCCCGCCACGCCCGAGGTGATGCGCCTGATCTTCTGGTGCCGCCGCGTGGGGGTGCCCACGGTCTATGACATCGACGACCAGATCTTCGATCCCCGCCTGTCGCCGCCGCCGTTCGAGGATTACGCCGGCCGCATCCCGCCCGAGATCCACGCCCATCTGACCATCGACACCGCGACCTTTGCCGCGGCGATGGCGTTGTGCGACCGGGTGATGGTGTCCACCCCCGCGCTGGCCGATCAGGTGGCCGCCGTCCTGCCCGCGCCGCGCCCGATCCATCTGCGGCGCAATCTGGTGGGCGGGGCGCTGGCCGCCCTGCGGGGCGAGGCCGCGCTGATGGCCCGCGCCCGCGTCCTGGCCCGCGCCTCGGGGCAGGGCGCGCCGGTCGAGATCCTCTATGGCAGCGCGACCAAGGCCCACAAAGGCTATTTCGACCGCGTGGTCTGGCCCGCGCTGACCGACCTGGCCCGCCGCCGCCCCGATCTGCGCATCACCCTCTTGGGCGATTTCGCGGGCCTCGCGGTGCCTGCCGATCTGGCCGACCGGCTGACGGTGGAAACCGACCTGCTGGATTACCCCGCCTATCTGCGCCGTCTGGCGCAGGCCGACATCGCCATCGCGCCGCTGGACCTGGCCCCGGTGACCGATGCCAAGAGCGAGCTGAAGTGGTTCGAGGCGGCGGCGCTGGGCGTGGCCGCGGTCGTGTCGCCCACGCGCACCTATCGCGAGATCCTGACCGACGGCGTCGAGGCGCTGTTCGCCGAATCGCGTGAGGATTGGGTGACCCAGCTGGACCGGCTGGCGGGCGATGCCGATCTGCGCGCGGCGCTGGTGGCGGCCAGCCAGGCCCGCATCGCGCGCGACTACGACCTGACGGGCCAGGCCGCCGCGGTGGCCGCGATGCTCTGCCCGCCGCGGCCGGCCGCGCCGCGGCGGCCGCGGGTGCTGGTCGTCAACACCTTCTACTGGCCGCAGAGCGTGGGCGGCGCCACCCGCATCGCCGAAAGCTATGTCCGCGGGCTGGCGGCGGCGGGTGACATGGACCTGTTCGTGCTGACGGCCGATCTGCATGGCCGGGGCACCCCGCCGATGGGACCCACGGTGCACGGGGCCGACGGGGCCACGGTGATCCGCCTGCATCTGCCCGGCCGCGACTGGCAGGTGCCCACCGATCCCGCGGTCGAGGCGCAGGTGACCGATCTGGCGCGCCGGCTGGATCTGGACGCCGCGCATCTGCACAGCGTGCAGATCCTGACCGGGTCGGTGGTGGCGGGGCTGAAGGCGGCGGGGGTGCCGATCCTGCTGACGCTGCATGACGGCTGGTGGCTGTCGGAACACCAGTTCCTGACCGACAGCGCCGGCCGCCCCTTCGACCCCGCGCCCGACGGGTCCGAGCTGCTGACCAGCACCAGCCGCCTGACGCTGACCGAACGCTGGGCGCGCCGGCAGGTGCTGGGCGACCTGCTGCGCCGCTGCGACCGCGTCGTCGCGGTGTCCGAGGCCTTTGCCCAGGTCTATCGCGCCGCGGGCTTTGCCGATGTGGGGGTGATGGAAAACGGCGTCGCGCTGCCGGTGCGCACGGGCCCGCGCCCCGAACCCGCCCCCGGCGCGCCGCTGCGCATCGGCTTCATCGGCGGGATGTCGGCGCACAAGGGGCATGACCTGCTGCGCCGCGCGGCCAGCCGCCAGGACCTGCCCAATCTGGAATTCGTGGTCGTCGACCACCGGCATGAGGCAGGATGGGAAGGCACCGGCCGCTGGGGGACCAGCCGCGTGCGCTATCTGGGCCGCGTGCCGCAGACGGAAGTGGCCGCGCTCTACGACCGGTTCGACGTGCTGGCCGCGCCGTCCGTCTGGCCGGAATCCTATGGCCTGGTCGCGCGTGAGGCGCGCGCGCTGGGCCTGCCGGTGATCGCGGGCCACCGCGGCGACATCGCCCGCGGCCTGCGCGACGGACAGGACGGCTGGGTGGTCGACACAACCGACGACAGCGCGCTGGCCGCCCTGCTGCGGCGGCTGAACGACGCCCCCGCCCTGGCGCGGCTGATGCCCGCCCCCCCGCAGGTGGTCAGCGTCGATCAGGCGGTGGCCGCGCTGCGGGCGGAACTGGCCGCGCTGATCGGGCGGGATGGTGGCCGCTGCGGGACTTGAACCCGCACGCCCTTGCGGGCCTGGCATTTTAAGTGCCGTGAGTCTGCCATTCCTCCAAGCGGCCCGGCGCCGGTGATAGGCGGCCCCGGGCCCCCGGGCAAGCGGCTTGGCAAAGGGCTTTGACCGGCCCGCCGCGGCGGGGCAGACTGGCCGGGCAACAGGGGGGCAGGCAATGGCGCGATCCGATCTGTGGGGCCTGCCGGGGGTGGCGGCGCTGGTGCTGGCCCTTGCAGCCCCCGCCGCTGCGCGTGAGGTGACAGCCCGGTTGACCTATCCGCAGCGCATCGCGCTGCCGCCCGATGCCCGGCTGGTGCTGGATCTGACCGGGCCCGGCGGCCCCGCGGGCAGCCTGACGCAGGACCCGGTCGGCGCGCAGGTGCCGCTGCCCGTCACCCTGACGGTGCCGGACGGGCAGGGCCTGGTGCTGCGCGCGGCGCTGTTCGTGGGGGGGCGGCCGGCCTGGTTCCTGCCCGCGGTGCCGCTGCCCGCGGACGCGGGGCCGGTGGATCTGGGCGTGCTGCGGCTGGACCCCCATCTGCCCATGGGCTTTGCCCGCCATCTGACCTGCGGGCTGACCACGGTCGAGCTGGGCTTTCTGGACGACATCGCCCGCCTGCGCGTGGGGGGCGAAACCTTTGACCTGCGCGCCATGCCCGCCGCCAGCGGCGCGCGCTATTCCGACGGGGCCGAACCGCCGACCGAGGTCCACACCCGGGGCAACAACGCGCGCGTCACCCTGCGCGGCGCCGACCTGCCCGAATGCAGCCCGGCGCTGGACCCCGCGCCCGTGCCGCTGGCCGCGCGGGGGCACGAACCCGACTGGGCGCTGGACCTGACGGCCGCGGCGCTGACCCATACCGCCGGCCCCGGCGCCGCGCCGGTCGTGACGCCGCCGCCCGCCCCCATCCCCGATGGGCTGGGCTGGCGGATCACGCGGCCCGACGGGGGGCTGACCGCGCTGGTCGAGCCGCGGCTCTGCCGTGACAGCATGACCGGCCTGCCGCATCCCCTGACCGTGACCCTGGCCGAAGGAGACCGCGCGATGACCGGCTGCGGCGGCGACCCGGCCGCGGTTCTGGTCGGCAGCTGGGCCGTGACCCATGTGGCGGGCGCGGCCGTCCCCCCGGGGGCCGAGGCGCGGCTGACCCTGGACCCCGCGCAGGGCCGGATGTGGGGGCGGGCCTTCTGCAACCGCTTTACCGGCGCCCTGGCGCTGGGGGCCGAGGGGCTGCGCCTTGGCCCGGCCGCGGCCACCCGGATGGCCTGCGACCCGGGGCTGATGACGCTGGAACAGGCGCTGTTCCGCGCGCTGGACGCCACGACCGGGTTCGACCGCGACGGCGACGGCGCGCTGCTGCTGCGCGGGGCCTCGGGCGTGCTGTTGCGCGCGGTGCGGGTGGGGGGCTAGGGCATGCGCGCGATCGCGATCCTGACGGCGGTGGTCTGGGCCGGTGTGGCCCAGGCCGAATTCCGGGTCTGCAACGACGGCACAGTGCCGCGGGCGCTGGCCGTGGCCTGGCACGACGGCCGGGCCTGGGTGGCCGAGGGCTGGTGGCGCGTCGACCCCGGCGCCTGCGCCCGGCCCATCACGGGCGACCTGACCCAGCGCCACATCTACCTTCATGCCAGCGCCGAGGGCGCGGACTTCACCCGCGGCGCCTACCCTTTCTGCGTGCGCGACCAGGCCTTTGCGCTGACCGATGCCGATCTGGACTGCCCCGCGGGCGCCTATCCGCTGGACTTCCAGCATGTCGACACCGGGCAGGACCTGGCCTTTACCGTGCGGGTCGACGATGGCTCGCTGTCCGGCCCCGCGGCCCCCGCGCCGCAGGCCGGGGTGGACACCGCCACCCCCTTTGCCCCCGGCACGCTGGGCGATCCCTTTACCGTCACCGCCCTGGCCCAGGTGTGTGAGGCCACCGCCTGCCGCCTGGTGGCCGAGGGCTGGGTCTGGTGGCTGGACGCCGAGGCGAACGACCCCGCGATCCTGGCCTGGCTGGCCGCGCAGCCCCTGCTGACCCCCGTTCTGGTCCGGGGCGACATCACGGGCCAGGGCGACATCACGGTCGAGGTGGTGGCCCGCCGCGTCGACCCGGCCGAGCCCGACGATCTGGCCGCGATCCGCCAGGCGATGCAGGGCGCGTGGACGGACGACACCGACCCCTCGGCCGAACTGGCCATCACCGGGTCGGAAGAGGTGCTGTCCTACAATGGCGAGGCGCTGGAAACCAGCCTGCTGACCTGGACGACCCAGGGCTGCCCCGACGGGTCGCTGCCGGGCCAGACGGTTCTGGTCAGGCAGCCCTATGGCCAGCCCCCCGAACAGGCGCTGTGTCTGGCGGTGATCGCGGCCGCGCCCGACCGGATGGTGCTGTCGCTGCCCGCGCGGGGGCAGGATCTGACCTATGTCCGCCCCTGACCCTGGGCGGGCAGGGGCGCCGACAGCCGCGCCAGCACCAGGTCGGGGGTGATCCGGCCCAGCAGGCGGCCGTCCTGCACCACCTCGACCGCCGGGGCCCCGCCGGCCAGCGCCTGCATGACCGCGCGCACCGGGGTGTCGGGGCCCAGCCGCGGCGCGTCCGCAGGCCCCGGTACCGCGTCGGCCACCATCACATCCGCCGCCGTCAGCACCACCAGCGGGTTCATGTGCGCCACGAAATCGGCCACATAGTCGCTGGCCGGTGCGGCGATGATCTGCCGCGCGGTGCCGCATTGCACGATGCGCCCGCCCTCCATCAGCGCGATGCGGTTGCCCAGCTTGAACGCCTCGTCCAGGTCGTGGCTGACAAAGACGATGGTGCGCTGCAGCGAGGATTGCAGCTCCAGCAACTCATCCTGCAGCCGGGCGCGGATCAGCGGGTCCAGCGCGCTGAAGGGTTCGTCCATCAGCAGGATCGGCGCCTCGGTCGCAAAGGCGCGCGCCAGGCCCACGCGCTGCTGCATGCCGCCCGACAGCTCGCCCACGCGGCGGTCAGCCCATTGCGTCAGCCGCACCAGGTCCAGCTGCGCCTCGACCCGGTCGCGCCGTTCGGCCCGGCCCATCCCGCCCAGCTCCAGCCCCAGGCCCACGTTTTCCCGCACCGTCCGCCAGGGCAGCAGGCCGAACTGCTGGAACACCATGGCCACCCGCGTCAGCCGGATCCGCCGCAGCGTGGCGGCATCGGCATGGGTCACGTCAACCAGCCCGTTGCCGTCGCAGACGAAGACCGCCCCGCGGCAGACCGGATTCAGCCCGTTCACCGCCCGCAGCAGGGTCGACTTGCCCGACCCAGACAGGCCCATCAGCACCAGGATCTCGCCCGTCGCCACCTCCAGCGAACAGTCGTGCACCCCAAGCACCTGGCCCGTGGCCTGCTGGATCTCGGCCCGGCTCTGGCCCCGGTCCATCAGGGGCAGCGCGCGGTCCGGCTCGTCGCCGAAGACGATCGACACCCGGTCGAAGCGCACCGCCAGCCCCGCCGTCCGCGCGGGATCGGTCAGCCGCGTCATGTCCGCGTCCCCCGCAGCATCCGGTCCAGGATGATCGCCACCACCACGATCACCAGCCCCGATTCGAACCCCAGCGCCGTGTTCACCGTGTTCAGCGCCCGCACCACCGGCACCCCCAGCCCGTTGGCCCCCACCAGCGCCGCGATCACCACCATCGACAGCGACAGCATGATGGTCTGGTTCAGCCCCGCCATGATCTGCGGCAGGGCATAGGGCAGCTCCACCTTCCACAGCACCTGCCGCGGGGTCGCGCCAAAGGCGGTCGCGGCCTCCAGCAGCGCCGCGGGGGTCGAGGACACGCCCAGCTGCGTCAGCCGGATCGGCGCGGGCAGCACGAAGATGACCGTCGCGATCAGCCCCGGCACCAGCCCCAGGCCAAAGAACACGATCGCCGGGATGAGATAGACAAAGGTGGGCAGCGTCTGCATCAGGTCCAGCACCGGCACCATCGCCGCATGCAGCCGCGGCCGGTGCGCGGCGGCGATGCCGATCGGCACCCCCAGCCCCATGCAGACCAGACAGGCCGACAGGATCAGCGTCAGGCTCTCGGTCACCGGCTTCCAGTAGCCCTGGTTCAGGATGAACAGGAACCCCAGCGCCACCACCAGGCAGGTCCGCCAGGACCGCTGCAGCAGCCAGGTCAGCGCGACAAAGGCCGCCACCACCGCCAGCGGCGGCGGCGTCTGCAAGACCCAGAGGATCGCCTCGATTAGCGCCTCCAGCGCCAGCGCCACCGCATCGAAGACCGGCGCGGCATGGGCCTGCAACCCGTCAAAGGCCGCCTTGGCCATCCGCCCCACGGGGATCTTGGTTCCCGTCAGCCAGTCCATGCCCCGGCCTGTCCTTCCTCTTGATGCAAATACCCCGGGGGGCCCGGGGGGCTGGCCCCCCGGCTTATGGCGTGGCCCGGGGGGCTGGCCCCCCGGCTTATGGCGTGGCCCGGGGGGCTGGCCCCCCGGCTTATGGCGTGGCCCGGGGGGCTGGCCCCCGGGGCGCGTGCGGCGGCGGTCAGTTCAGCGCGGCCTTCACGGCCGCCATCGCATCGCCGCCGTCCTTCGTCGTCACGCCGGCCAGCCAGGGGTCCAGCACGGCGGGGTTCGCGGCCAGCCATTCCTTCGCCGCCGCGCCTGGGTCCTTGCCGTCGTTCAGGATGGCGCCCATGATCTCGTTCTCCATCGCCAGGGTGAACTCCAGGTTCTGCAGCAGCCGGCCGGGGTTCGGGCATTCGGAGACAAAGCCCTTGCGGGTGTTCGTCCGCACCTCGGCGCCGCCGAAATCGGGGCCGAAGACCTCGTCGCCGCCGGCCAGATAGGTCAGATCGAAGCTCGCGTTCATCGGATGCGGCTCCCATCCCAGGAAGATCACCGGCTCGCTGCGGGCATCGGCGCGGGCGACCTGGGCCAGCATGCCCTGTTCGCTGCTCTCGACCACCTCGAACCCGGCCAGGCCGAAGACATTGCCCGCGATCATGTCCAGGATCAGCCGGTTGCCGTCGTTGCCCGGCTCGATGCCATAGATCTTGCCCTCCAGCGCGTCCTTGTGCGCGGCGATGTCGTCAAAGCTGTCGATGCCCAGCTTCGCCCCCGCGGCATTGGTGGCCAGCGTGTATTTCGCCCCCAGCAGGTTGGTGCGGACGGTTTCCACCGTGCCCGCCTCGCGATAGGGGGCGATGTCGGCCTCCATCGTGGGCATCCAGTTGCCCAGGAACACGTCGACATCCCCCGCGGCCAGCGAGGTATAGGTCACCGGCACCGACAGGATCTTGACGTCGGTCTGATAGCCCAGCGCGTTCAGCACCAGCGTGGTGACCGCGGTCGTAGCGGTGATGTCGGTCCAGCCGACATCGGAGAAGGTGATCGTGTCGCAATCGGCCAGGGCGGGCGCGGCGGTCAGCACCAGGGCCGAGGTCAGCATCAGGCGGCGGAACATGGGGGGGTCTCCCTGCGGTGTTTTTGTTGATTGACAAGTCAATTAACCTCAGGCTACCAGCGGAAGGTAACCCTTTTTCCGGATTCCGCGATGCCCAAGCTGGGGATGGAGCCTATCCGAAAGGCCGCGCTGGTCAAAGCCGCGATCGTCGAGATCGGGCGCGCGGGCTCGCTGGACGTGACCGTGGGCCAGATCGCGCGGCGCGCCGGCGTGTCCACGGCGCTGGCGCATCACTATTTCGGCAGCAAGGAGACGCTGTTCCTGGCTGCCATGCGGCATGTGCTGGCGCTCTACGGGGCCGAGGTGCGCGGCGCGCTGGCGGTGGCGCGGGGCCCGCGCGGGCGGGTGCAGGCCATCGTCGCGGCCAGCTTCAGCCCCGCCAACTTCCGGCGCGAGGTGGTGGGTGCCTGGCTGAACTTCTATGTCCTGGCCCAGACCGTGCCGCAGGCGCGGCGGCTGCTGACGGTCTATCAGCGGCGGCTGCAGTCGAACCTGACCCATGCGCTGCGCCCGCTGGCCGGGGCCCGCGCGCCCGATCTGGCGCTGCGGCTGGGGGCGCTGATCGACGGGGTCTATCTGCGCCAGGCGCTGACGACCGATGCCCCCGACGGGGCGGCGGCGGTGGCCACGGTGATGGCGGCGCTGGACTGCGCCCTGCAAGAAGAGCGTTCATGATCGCCCAGCCCCCGGCCAGCCATTTCATCGACGGCCGCTATCACGACGATCCCGCGGGCGCGGCGCTGCCCGTGCTGTTCCCCGCCACGGGCGAGACCATCGCCACGCTGCACCAGGCCACGCCCGCAGTGATCGAGGCGGCGCTGGCCGCCGCCGCCCGCGCCCAGGCCGACTGGGGCGCGCGCCGCCCGGTCGAACGCGGCCGCATCCTGCGCCGGGCGGCCGACCTGATCCGCGACAGGGCCGAGGACCTCGCGCGGCTGGAAACGCTGGACACGGGCAAGCCGCTGCAGGAAACGCGGGTGGCCGACTGGCCCTCGGGCGCCGAGGCGCTGGAATATTTCGCGGGCCTTGCCGCGGCGGTGACCGGCCAGACCATCCCGCTGGGGGGCGATTTCGTCTATACCCTGCGCGAGCCGCTGGGCGTCTGTCTGGGGATCGGCGCCTGGAACTATCCCAGCCAGATCGCCTGCTGGAAGGCCGCCCCCGCGCTGGCGCTGGGCAATGCGATGGTGTTCAAGCCGTCCGAGCTGACGCCGCTGGGCGCGCTGAAACTGGCCGAGATCCTGCACGAGGCCGGGCTGCCGCCGGGCCTGTTCAACGTGGTCCAGGGCCTGGGCGCAGTGGGCGGGGCGCTGGTGGCCGATCCCCGCGTGGCCAAGGTGTCGCTGACCGGATCGGTGCCCACGGGCGCGCGTGTGGCCGCCGCCGCGGGCGCGGGGCTGAAGCCCGTGACGATGGAGCTGGGCGGCAAGTCGCCCCTGATCGTGTTCGACGACGCCGATGTCGACAGCGCGGTGGCGGCGGCGATGCTGGGCAACTTCTATTCCTCGGGTCAGGTCTGTTCCAACGGCACGCGGGTGTTCGTCCAGCGCGGGCTGCGCGCGGATTTCCTGGACCGGCTGGCCGCGCGCACCGCGCGCATCCGCCTGGGCGATCCGCGCGACCCCGAAACCCAGTTCGGCCCCCTGATCAGCGCGGCCCAGCGGGACCGGGTGCTGGGCTACATCGCCGCGGGCCGGGCCGAGGGCGCGCGGCTGGTCGCGGGCGGCAACGTGCCCGCCGGGCGCAATGCCGGGTTCTGGGTGGAACCCACGATCTTTGCCGGGGTGCAGGACGACATGACCATCGCGCGTGAGGAAATCTTCGGCCCGGTCATGTGCGTGCTGGACTTCGACACCGAGGAGGAGGTGGTGGCCCGCGCCAATGCCACGCCCTATGGCCTGGCGGCGGGGGTGTTCACGTCCGATCTGGCCCGCGCGCACCGGGTGGTGGGGCGGCTGCAGGCGGGCACGACCTGGATCAACGCCTACAACCTGACCCCGGTCGAGGCGCCCTTTGGCGGCGTCAAGCAGTCGGGGATGGGGCGCGAAAACGGCTGGGCCGCTGTCGAACACTATACCCGGGTGAAAAGCGTCTATGTCGGCACGGCGCCGGTCGAGGCGCCCTACTGAGCCGCGCCCCCGGACGCCCGCCCTCCGCCCACCCCGGCGCCCGGGGGCGCTGCGGCGGGACTGCGCGGGCCGGGGCGGAAGGAGCGGCGATGGAAGCGGACTACATCCTCGTGGGGGCGGGCAGCGCGGGCTGTGCGCTGGCCTATCGGCTGGGCGAGGCGGGCGCCTCGGTCCTGGTGGTCGAGGCAGGCGGCAGCGATGCCGGCCCCTTCATCCAGATGCCGGCGGCGCTGTCCTATCCGATGAACATGTCGCTGTATGACTGGGGCCTGCGGACGGAGCCCGAGCCGCATCTGGGCAACCGCGTGCTGGTCTGCCCGCGCGGGCGGGTGATCGGCGGGTCGTCCAGCATCAACGGCATGGTCTATGTCCGCGGCCATGCGCGCGACTACGACCATTGGGCCGAACAGGGGGCCACGGGCTGGTCGCATGCCGATGTGCTGCCCTATTTCCGGCGGATGGAGACGGCGCATGGCACGCCCGATCCGGCCTGGCGGGGCACGGACGGGCCGCTGCATGTCACCCGCGGGCCGCGCGCCAATCCGCTGTTCGACGCCTTCATCGAGGCCGGCCGCCAGGCGGGCTATGGCGTGACGGGCGACTACAACGGCGAACGGCAGGAGGGCTTCGGCCCGATGGAGGCCACGATCTGGCAGGGCCGCCGCTGGTCGGCCGCCAGCGCCTATCTGCGCCCGGCGATGGCGCGGTTCGGCGTGCGGCTGGTCCGGGGGCTGGCCACGCGCGTGGTGATCGAGGCCGGCCGCGCCACGGGGGTCGAGCTGCTGCACCGCGACCGCCGTCAGACCCTGCGCGCGGGGCGCGAGGTGATCCTGTCGGCGTCGTCCCTGAACACGCCCAAGCTCTTGATGCTGTCGGGCGTGGGGCCGGCCGACCATCTGCGGGCCCACGGCGTGCCGGTCCTGGCCGACCGGCCGGGGGTGGGGTCCAACCTGCAGGACCATCTGGAAATCTACCTGCAGGCCGCCGCGCGCGAGCCGATCACGCTGTATAGATACTGGAACCTCTGGGGCAAGGCGCTGATCGGGGCGCAGTGGCTGGCCACGCGGCGGGGTCTGGGCGCCTCGAACCAGTTCGAGGCCTGCGGCTTCATCCGGTCGGCCGCGGGGGTGGATTACCCCGACATCCAGTTCCACTTCCTGCCCATCGCGGTGCGCTATGACGGCCGCGCGGCGGCGGCGGGGCACGGGTTCCAGGTGCATGTGGGGCCGATGCGGTCGAAGTCGCGCGGCACGGTGCGGCTGCGGTCGGCCGATCCCGCGGCGCCGCCCGTCATCCGGTTCAACTACATGTCCCACCCCGACGACTGGGCCGAGTTCCGCGCCTGCGTGCGGCTGACGCGCGAGATCTTTGCCCAGGACGCCCTGGCCCGCCACATCCGCCACGAGATCCAGCCCGGCCCCGGCGTGCAGACCGACGACCAGATCGACGCCTTCATCCGCGACCATGCCGAAAGCGCCTATCACCCCTGCGGCACGGCGCGCATGGGCCGGGCCAGCGACCCGATGGCGGTGGTCGACCCCCAGGGGCGGGTGATCGGGGTAGACGGGCTGCGGGTGGCCGACAGTTCGATCTTTCCGCGCATCACCAACGGCAATCTGAACGCGCCCTCGATCCTGGTGGGCGAAAAGGTGGCCGACCACATCCTGGGCCGGCCGCCGCTGGCGCCGATGAACCTGACGCCCTGGGTGCATCCCGACTGGCAGACCGCGCAGCGCTGATCACTTGATCCCGGTCAAGGTGGCGCGCGATTCCCCGGTCTAGAGTCAGGGTTATGACGCAGAAGGAAAGGACGCGCGAATGTCGAACACGCCCCATGACGTGTATGAGGATTTCCCCGGCCAGGCCGAGAAGATCCACGCCCTGAGGGCCAGCGACACGCATTTCGCCCATGTGCTGGATGAGTATCACGAGGTCAACCGCGCCGTGCACCGCGCCGAAACCCGCGTCGACGTGATCGACGAAGAGGCCGAGACCGCGCTGCGCCAGCGCCGCATGCGGCTGAAGGACCAGATCGCCCGCGCACTGGCGGCCTGACGGCCGCCATGGCCCCCGGCCGGCCGGGCCGGGGCGCCCTCAGGCGGTCGGTTCGTTGCGGGCCGCCGCCTCGAGTTCGCCCACCAGCGTGCCGAACATGTTGCGCACATAGTTGCGCAGGCTTTCCTCGCGCGAGGCCAGCATCTTGCCCGCCAGGCCCGAGGCCTCGATCGTGCCGGCATAGGTCATGCGGGTGCCGGGCGCGCGTTCCTCAAGCGTGATGTCGAAGCCGGCCGAGACCTTGCCCGAAATCATCGTGCCGCCCTGCGCGGTCAGGCGCCAGGCATTGGGGCCGACGGCCTGCATCGTCAGGTCGGCCGTCAGCCGCAGCGTCAGCGGCCCCATGTCGCGTTCCATGGGCGCGCGCCAGCGGCCCGGGCCCGCCGGTTCCAGCCCGGGGCAGCCCGGCAGCATGCGCCGCAGCATCTCGGGGTCGGTCAGGGCAGGGGCCACCCGGTCGGGCGGCAGGGCGACGAAGACGTTTCCGTTCAGGTCCATGCTGGCCTCGGTCCTCTGGGGTCGGGAAACTGGTAACGGCCCGACGGGTCCGGGGCAAGGGCCGCGTCACACGATATCATAGGGCAACAGGCCGCGCCGGTCGGGCGGCACGCGCAGGCGGCGTTCCAGCGGCGGCACGCTGCGCTGGTGGCAATCGGGGCGTTCGCAGATGCGGCAGGAAATGCCGATCGGGTCGAAGCGGCGGTTCAGGTCCAGATCGTCGGCATAGACCAGCGCGCGGGCGTGCTGCACCTCGCAGCCCAGGCCGATGGCATAGCGGCGCACCGGGGCGGTATAGCTGCCCCCGGGTTTCGAGATTTCGCGCGCCAGGCTCAGATAGCGCGCCCCGTCGGGCGTTTCGGCCAGTTGCCGCAGGAAGCGGCCCGGGGTTTCGAACGCGCGGTGGATGTTCCACAGCGGGCAGGCCCCGCCGAAGCGGGCGAATTGCAGCCGCGTGGCCGAATGCCGCTTGGTGATCGTGCCCGCCTGGTCGATGCGGACGAAGAAGAACGGAATGCCCTTGGCCCCCGGCCGCTGCAGCGTCGACAGCCGGTGCGCCACCTGTTCGATCGAGGCGCCGAACAGGTCGGCCAGCCGTTCCAGATCGTGCCGCGTGTCATGCGCGGCCTGGAGGAAGGCGCGATAGGGCAGCAGGGCGGCCCCCGCGAAATAGTTGGCCAGCCCCGCCTTGGCGATGTCGCGCGCCTCGGGCGTCTGGAACCGGGCCAGGTCCAGCGTCGCCTCGATCAGGTCGTTCTGCAGCACCAGCGCCACCTGGTGCAGCGCCTGAAAGCTGCGCGTGGGCCCGGCCGCGCGGGTCGAAAGGACCAGGTCCTGCGTGTCGGGGTCATAGCGGCGCAGGCCGGGGGTATCGGCCTCGCGCAGGGTGATGCCGCGGCGGGCCAGCGCCTCGGCCGCGCGGGCCAGCGGATCGGCGCGCACCCCGCCCGGCATGGCGAAATGTTCCGCCGCGCGGTCGATCGCGTCGATGTAGTTGTCGCAGTAGTGAAAGAAGTCGCGCACCTCCTCCCACGGGCTGGGGCGCAGGCCGGTGCCCTCGCGGCCCAGCGCCTCATCCAGGCTGGCCAGCCGTTCCTGGCTTTGCCGATAGGCGCGGTGCAGGTCCAGGAAGGCGCGCGCCAGCGCGGGCGCGTTCGACGCGGCCAGCCGCAGGTCGGCCAGCGGCGGCGCGGTGCCGAAGACGGGGTCGGCCAGCGCCTCGCGCATGTCGCTGACCATGCGTTCCGCCTCGCCCGAGGTGAGTTCGGTCACGTCAAGCCCGAATTCCTGCGCCAGCGCCAGCACCACTGCGGCCGAGACGGGGCGGTGGTTGTTTTCCATCTGGTTCAGATAGGGCAGCGACACGCCCAGCTTTTCGGCAAAGCCGCGCTGCGACAGGCCCAGCCGCCCGCGCAGTTCGCGCAGCTTGGCGCCGGCATAGATCTTTTGCGTGGCCATGGGTTTGCAGATTTTTGCCAGCTCGCAGGCTAGCCTTTGCAAATCCCGCCGGTCAAGCCTGCAGCCCCAGCGCGCGCGCCCGCCGGATCACGCCCAGGATCGAGATCAGCGAGGCCAGCGCCGAGGCCAGCATCAGCCCGACCAGCGGCAGCTCGCTGCGGCCCTCGCCCAGCAGCACGCCGGCCAGCGCGGCCAGCGCCGTGCCGCCGCCGATCATGATCGCTCCGCCCAGGCCCGAGGCCGTGCCCGCCAGTTCCGGCCGCACCGACAGCATCCCCGCATTGGCATTGGGCAGCGTCATGCCGTTGCCCATGCCCACCAGCGCCGTCAGGCCAAAGAACAGCAGCGCCCCGTGCAGCCCCGCCAGCGTCAGCACCAGCAGCAGCAGCAGCCCCGCGGTCGAGGTGGCGCAGCCCATCAGCGCCATCCGGTTCATCCCCACCCGGACCGACATCCGCCCGGCCAGGAAGTTGCCAAAGGCATAGCCCACCGCGACACAACCGAAATAGACGCCCACCTGGGCCGAGGTCAGGCCGAACACCCCGGTCCCGACATAGGGCGCGCCGCCCAGATAGGCAAAGAACGACCCCGAGGCGAAGGCCGCGCACAGCGAATAGCCCCAGAACCGGCGCGAGGCCAGCAGCGCCGGATACTGCCGGATCTGCGCGGCCAGGCTGACGGGGCGGATCTGCGCCGTCTCGCCCAGGTCGGCCCAGATCAGCGCCCAGACCCCCAGCCCCACCACCAGCAGCAGCCCGAAGCTGGCCTGCCAGCCCAGCGCCTGATCCAGGACCCCGCCGATGGCGGGTCCGATCATGGGCACCAGGCTCATCCCCATGGTGACATAGCCGATCATGCTGGCCGCCTGGGCATCGGGCGCGATGTCCCGCACGACCGCGCGGCTCAGCAACAGGCCCGAGGCCACGACCGCCTGCGCCATCCGGCAGGCCAGGAACACCTCGGCCGTGGGGGCGACCAGCGTGCCCAGCGTGGCCAGCAGGAACAGCCCGATCGACCACAGCAGCACCTTGCGCCGGCCGTAGCGGTCGGAAATCGGGCCGATCACCACCTGCAGCACCGCCGACAGCGCCAGATACAGCGCCACCGACAGCTGCATCAGCTGATAGGGCGCGTCGAACCAGACCGCCATGCTGGGCAGCGACGGCAGGAAGATGTTCATGGTCAGCGCCGACAGCCCCGCCATCAGCACCAGCGTCACGATATGCGGCGGCGTGCTGCGGTCGAGCCAGCGGACCTGCGGCCGTTCGGCGGGCCGTGCGGCGGGGTGGGGGGGC
>JACXUX010000208.1 GCA_014763725.1 Rhodobacterales bacterium | reverse complement strand
CGTCGGACGCGCGCACGGGCACGGCGGCGGGCCGTTCGGCGGGCGGCGGCGCGGCGGGCAGCGCGGTGGCCGGCGGGGGGGCAGCCACCGCCACCGCCTGCGCCGCGGCCGGGACCACCGCCGCGCCCGGCGTGGGCCGGATGCGGAAATGGTGCATCTCGCGCGCGCCGAAGTAGAAGCCCACGATCGCCCCCAGCAGCCACCACAGCGGCTCGGGCACCGGTTGCAGGCTGCGCATGCGGATCGCAAAGCCCTCGGGGTCGGCCATGGCATAGGCGAAGAGGCCCAGCGTGCCAAAGGCCAGCATCGGCCGCGGCAGGCGGTTCAGCCCGTCCACCAGCCGGTCAAAGCGGCCGGTCCGGGCGGGCGCGAATTCGGCCGCGAACTGGGCGAGCGCCGCGCGATGCGCCTCGGCCGACCGGTCCTGGGCGCGGGTGGCATTGGGGGCAAAGACCTCGGCCACGCCCTGCGCGGCCTGACCCAGCGCGCTGACCGCGCCGGCATTGCCCAGAAACGACATCAGCCCCATGACGCCACCCGCGCGCGGTGCTGCGCGTCCGTCAGGCGATAGCGGGGGGACATGAATTCCTCGGCCCGCGTGATCCAGCCGCCCTTGCCGCCATCGCGGCGGCGGGCATATTTGCGGCTGGCGGGGCGGGCATCGGCCAGGGCATAATACCAGTTGCGCCGGGCGATGGCATAGGCATCGGCCAGATGGTCGGGCGCGGCCGCCGCCGCGGCCTGGGCCGCGCCGATGGTCTGCGGCCCCACCACCCCGTCATCGGCGCAGGGAAACCCCATCTCGGTCAGCAGCCGCTGCAGGATGCGCACGGCATTGGCGCCCGAATTCACCTGCATGTCGAACAGGGCGGGCTGCAGCACCTCGGGCAGCCGGCCCAGCCCCGGGCCGCGGAAATAGTGGTCCAGGAAGATCTGCTGCGCCTGGGCCGCGGTCAGGCGGCGGACATCGTCCACCCCCACCTGGCCATCGCCGGTCAGGTCCAGCCCCAGCCGGCGCATCGTGTGGATGGTGACACCGTGATTTGTGGCGCCGCCGGGATCGTCGGGGTCGTTCACGAACCCGCCCTCGCGGGCGACGATCTCGGCAGCCAGTCGTTCGACTTCGGTCATGCGGGCCTCCGCGTTGGAATGCCCGGACAGGGTGCCGACACAGGGTTAACGGCCCGGCAAGCCTGCGCGCGCCGCCCGGGCGCGCGCGCCGTCAGCTTTCGGGGGCCTGGTAGACGCCCTGTTCCTTCAGCGCGTCCATGACCTCTTTCGGCATGTAGGTTTCGTCATGCTTGGCCAGGATTTCGGTGGCGACGAAGACGCCGTCGACCAGCCGGCCGGTGCCCACCATCCCCTGGCCTTCGGAAAACAGGTCGGGCAGGACGCCCGTATAGGTCACCGGGATCGTGGCGGCGGTATCGGTCACGCGGAAGCTGACGGTTTCGCCCTGGCCGCGGATGATCGAGCCTTCCTCGACCAGCCCGCCCAGGCGGAACACCTCGGTCGCGGGGGGCGGCGCCTCGACCACCTGCGCGGGCGAGCGGAAGAAGTTGATGCCGTCGCGCATCGCATAGCCCACCAGCGCGGTCGAGACGGTCAGCGCCACCGCCGCCAGCGCAATGATCTGGATGCGCCGCTGCTTCTTCAGGCCCTTCATGGTTTCCTCCCTACGGAAAGACGGGGGCCAGCATCAGGCCCGTCGTCTCGTCGATCCCCAGCATCAGGTTGGCGTTCTGGATCGCCTGACCCGACGACCCCTTGGTCAGGTTGTCCAGCACCGCCACCACCAAGGCCCGCCCGGGAACGCGATCCCCGACCACGCCGATGTGACAGAAGTTGGACCCGCGGATGTCGCGTGTCGAGGGGAGTGCGCCGAAAGGAAGCACCTCGAGGAAGGGTTCGCGGGCATAGGTTTCGAACAGCACCTCGTGCACGCGGGCGGGATCGCCGTCGACATAGACCGTGGCCAGGATCCCGCGGTTCATCGGGCTCAGGTGCGGGGTGAACTGCACGGCCACGGGCCGGCCGGCGACCAGGCTGAATTCCTGGTCGAATTCGCCCAGGTGCCGGTGCGTGCCGCCGGGGGAATAGGCATGCGTGCCCTCGGACAGTTCGGCATGCAGCAGGTTTTCCTTCAGGCTGCGCCCGGCGCCCGACACGCCCGCCTTCAGGTCGATCACGATACGGTCCAGGTCGATCACCCCCGCCGCGATCAGCGGGCGCAGCGCGTATTGCCCGGTCGCCGCATTGCAGCCGGTGCCCGCGACCAGGCGGGCCGCCGCGATCTGCGGGCGGTAGAATTCGGTCAGGCCATAGACCGCCTCGGCCTGCAGGTCTGGGGCGGCATGCGGCTTGCCATACCAGCGTTCATAGGCCGCCGGATCGCGCAGGCGGAAGTCGGCCGACAGGTCCACGATGCGCAGATCGCGCGGCAGCGTGGCGATCACCGCCTGGCTGGTGGCATGCGGCAGCGCGCAGAAGCACAGGTCGACCTGGGAAAAGTCGATCTCCTCGATCCGCTGCAGCGGCGGCAGGTCCAGGTGGCGCAGGAAGGGAAAGACCTCGCGCATCGCCATGCCGGCCTTGCGGTCGCCCGACAGCGCGGTGATCCGCATCTGCGGATGGGTGGCGATCAGCCGGACGAGTTCGGCCCCCGTATAGCCCGAGGCGCCCAGGATGGCGATGCGATGGATCATGGCAGGCTCCGCAGCGGGGATCGGCCCGACTTGTGCCCCCAAGGGCGCGCGCATGCAACGGCTTTGTCAGCCCAGCAGGCGGTGGCGCACCGCCCGTTCCGCGGCCAGAACCGCCAGGAACGCCGCCCCCGCCACCGCCAGCCGCCCCAGATCGACCCAGCCCAGCGCCGCCGTGCCGAAGACGGCCTGCAGGGGCGGCGCCCAGGTGATCGCGGCCTGCGCAGCCAGCACCGCCCCGATCATGCCCCAGACCACGGGGGCCGCGCGGATCGGCCCGTCGGGCGGATCGCCGTTCAGGTTGCGGATGAACAGAAGGTGCAGGATTTCCAGCAGCGCCAGCGCGTTCAGCGCCAGCGTGCGCGCGGCGGGCACCGTCAGACCGCGGGCCAGCGCCTCGGCATACAGGCCGAAGACCAGCGCCAGGAACAGCAGGCTGACCAGCCCCGCATGCCAGACCAGCCCCCGCGTCAGCACCGGCGCGCCGGGCGGGCGTGGCGGGCGCGTCATGGCCCCGCGGCCGGGCGGATCGAAGGCCAGCGCCAGGCCCAGCGTCACCTCGGTCACCAGGTTGATCCACAGGATCTGCACCGCGGTGACCGGCAGCGACAGGCCGAAGACCAGCGCCACGGCCAGCGTCAGCGCCTCGCCCATCGAGGTGGCCAGCGTGAAGACGATCACCTTGCGCAGGTTGTCGGCGACGCGGCGACCCTCGCGCACGGCGGCGGCAAGGCTGGCGAAATTGTCGTCGGCCAGCACCAGGTCGGACGCATCCTTGGCCGCCTCGGACCCGCGGCGGCCCATGGCGATGCCCACATCGGCAGCCTTCAGCGCGGGGGCGTCGTTCACGCCGTCGCCGGTCATCGCGACCGACAGGCCATGGCCCTGCAGCGCCGCGATCAGCCGCATCTTGTGTTCGGGCGCGGTGCGGGCAAAGACATCGGTGTCCAGCACCGCGCGGGCCAGGTCGTCGTCGGACATCGTGTCCAGCTCGGCCCCGGTCAGCACCCGGTCGGGCCGCGCCAGCCCGGCGGCGGCGGCGATCGCCTGGGCGGTCAGCGCATGGTCGCCCGTGATCATCTTGACCGCGATGCCCGCGGCGCGGACCTGGGCCACGGCGGCCACGGCCTCGGACCGCGGCGGGTCCATCAGACCCACCAGACCCAGCACACGCCAGGGGCCGGGGGCGCCCTCGGGCGCCTCGGCCTCGGCGAGCGCCAGCACGCGCAGCCCGCGGGCGGCCAGGGCGCGGGCGCGGTCCAGCCAGGCCGCGGCCCCGGGGGCCAGCGGCAGCACCGCCTCGGGCGCGCCCTTGACCAGCCGCAGCAGGCGGCCCTCGGGCGACTGGACCAGAACCTCCATCCGGCGGCTGCGGCTGTCAAAGGGCACGGTGGCGCGGCGCGTCCAGCCCTGCCCCGCGCCGGGCGCGGCCTGCCGGGCAAAGGCCAGCAGCGCGCCTTCCAGCGGGTCGCCCTCGACCCGGGGGCCATCGGGGCCGTCGTGCAGTTCGGCGTCGTTGCACAGCGCGGCCGCCCGGGCCAGCGGCCCCAGATCGCCGCCGCCCGCCACCGCGCCATCGGGCGCCACGCCGAAGTCGCCCGCGGGCGTGGTCCCCGCCGCCACCGCCATGTCGTTCAGCGTCAGCGTGCCGGTCTTGTCGGTGCAGATCACCTGGACCGCGCCCACCGCCTCGATCGCGGGCAGGCGGCGGACGATGGCATGGCGCCGCGCCATGGCCTGCGCCCCCACCGCCAGCGCGATGGTCATCACCGCGGGCAGGCCCTCGGGGATGGCGGCTACGGCCAGGCCCACCACGGCCAGGAACAGATCATCGAAGCTCTGCCCCCGATAGAGGCCCCAGGCCAGGATCAGGGCCGAAACCAGCAGGATCGCCCGCGCGAGCAGGGCGGCAAACCGGTCCATCCGGCGCACCAGGGGGGTGGTCAGCGGCTCGACCGCGGCGACCAGGCCCCCGATGCGGCCCAGTTCGGTCGCGCTGCCCGTGGCGGTGACCAGGCCCCGGCCCGTGCCCTGCATCACCCGGGTGCCCGACCACAGCATCCCCTGCCGGTCGCCCAGCGGCGCGGCGGCGGCCACCGGGGCGGGGTCCTTGTCGACGGGGACCGATTCGCCGGTCAGCACCGCCTCTTGCAGCGACAGCGCCTGGGCCGAGACCAGCCGCAGGTCGGCGGGGACCAGATCGCCCGGCTCGAGCAGCACCAGATCGCCCGGCACCAGATCGGCGCCCGCCACCGTCCGGCGCCTGCCGTCGCGCAGGACGGTCGCGCGCGGGGCCAGCAGGTTGCGCAGCCCCGCCATGGCCTGTTCGGCGCGGCCTTCCTGCACCATGCCGACGACCGCGTTGATCGCCAAAACGGCCAGGATGACGGCGGCATCGACCGGGTGGCCCAGCGCCGCGGTGACCACGCCCGCCACGATCAGCACCTGCACCAGCACGTTGCGGAACTGGCCGGCCAGCCGCACCCAGGGGCCGCGGGGGGCGGGTTCGGGCAGGCGGTTGGGGCCG
>JACXUX010000020.1 GCA_014763725.1 Rhodobacterales bacterium | reverse complement strand
GGTCTATGACAAGCACCACCTGGTGCCCTTTGGCGAATACATGCCCGCGGGCGATCTGGCCTATGGGATGTTCGGCATCGCGGCCTTTGCCGCGCAGCATCTCGGCCACCACCAGCGCCAGCGCCAGCGCCAGCGGCCTCCGCCAGCCCGCGGCCAGCCGGTGGCCCAGCCCCAGCGCGGCGGCCCAGAACAGCGCCAGCCCCGCCGACAGCAGCACCACCGCAAGGGGCGCCATCCAGCCATGCCGGGCGATGTCGATCAGAAAGGGCTCGACGATCCAGTTCAGCGCGGCGGCAAAATGCCCCGTGCCCGCCGCCAGCCCCAGCCAGGCCGCCGCGCGCGGCCCGGGCGCTCGGGCGGCCAGCGCCAGCACCCCCGCCAGCGCGGGCAGCGTCAGCCACCACAGCCCCAGCGGCGCCTGCCCCGCGGCCATCAGCGCGCCCAGACCAAAGGCAGCGGCGCCCCGCCGGGCTGCGGCAGGGATCTGCATGGGCCGCCTAGTCCTGCGCCGCCGGGGCGGGGGGCTGCGCCGCGGCCGGGGCCGGCAGCGTCGGCGGGGCCGAGGCCACGCCCGGCAGCCGCAGCCGGATCCGCTTGATCCGCCGCGGATCGGCGTCGACCACCTCGAATTCGGCCCCGCTTTCGTGGGGCACGATCTCGCCCCGCGCGGGCACGCGACCGGTGCGCAGGAAGACCAGACCGCCCAGGGTGTCGATCTCTTCGTCGTCGGCGTCGGTGCGCAGGCGCAGGCCGATCGCGGCCTCCAGCTCATCCAGCGGCGCGGTGGCCTGGGCCAGGTAGACGCCGGGGCGCTCTTCCTTCCAGGGGCGGCTCTCGGCCTCGTCGTGTTCGTCCTCGATCTCGCCGATCACGGTCTCGATCAGGTCCTCGATGGTCACCAGGCCGTCGACCCCGCCGTATTCGTCGATGACCAGCGCCATGTGAACGCGGTCCTTCTGCATCTTCTGCAGCAGCACGGCCAGCGGCATGGACGGTGGGGCGTAAAGCACGGGTCGCAACAGCTTGCGCAGGCTGAACCGGCCCGAGGCGCCGAAGCCATGCTGCAGCGCCAGATCCTTCAGCAGCACCAGGCCCACCGGCTTGTCCAGCGTGCCCTTGTAGACGGGCAGGCGCGAAAAGCCGTGTTCGCGGAACACCTCGACCAGGGCGTCCAGCCCGATGTCGACCGGAACGGCCACGATGTCGACCTTGGGCACCGCGACATCGTCCACACGCAGGCGGCGCAGGTTGCCGATGCCCGCCATGCCTGGCGCCGCCAGGCCGGGGGCCGGGGGCGCAGCGGTCTGGGAGGTCGAATCAGAAGGGGTCAGGACGCGAAGTAGTCGTCCCAGAAGACTGCGTGACGCGCCTTCCTCGGGTTCCGCGGGGACATGTGTCGCTGCGGACCCTTCGCTGCTACTGCCCATCGTTCCTTTCCTGATGACAGGCGCCCCGATCCGGCGCCGACGCTAATATGGGTCCTTGACCCCCAGGCTGGCAAGGATCTCGACCTCGGTCCGTTCCATCAGGTCGGCATCGGCCGGGTCGATGTGGTCATAGCCCAGCAGATGCAGCACCGAATGCACCAGCAGATGCGTCACATGGTCGTCGAAGGTCTTGCCCTGTTCGGCCGCCTCGCGCGCGCAGGTGTCCCAGGCGATGGCGATGTCGCCCAGTTCCGCAGGGTCATCCGGATCGCCCGGTTCGGGCAGGTCGGGGGGTGCGCCGGGCGTGACGGGGGCGCGGTCCTCGCTGGGCCAGGACAGCACGTTGGTCGCCGCCCCCTTGCCGCGAAAGGTGCCGTTCAGCTCGGCGATGCGCGCATCGTCGCAGCCCATGATGCAGAGCGCAAAGCCATCCGCGGGCAGGTCGAACCGCGCCAGCACCGCGCGCGCCGCACGGTCGGCCACCGCCGGCAGGCCGGCGGCCTGCCAGCGGTCATCCTCGATCACGGTGTCAGCCGGGCTCTGCATCGGCGCGGTCATACGCCTCGATGATGCGGGCGACAAGCGGGTGGCGCACAACGTCCTGCCCGGTGAAGTAGTTGAAGCTGACGCCCTGGACGCCGCGCAGGATCCGCTCGGCCTCGGCCAGGCCGCTGGCGGTGCCGCGCGGCAGGTCGACCTGGGTGCGGTCGCCGGTGACGACCATGCGGCTGCCCTCGCCCAGGCGGGTCAGGAACATCTTCATCTGCATGTTGGTGGCGTTCTGCGCCTCGTCCAGCACGACGAAGGCGTTCGACAGCGTCCGGCCCCGCATGAAGGCCAGGGGCGCGATCTCGATCCGCTTGTCGGCGATCAGCTTTTCCACCTGCTTGGCGGGCAGGAAGTCGTTCAGCGCGTCGTAGAGCGGCTGCATGTAGGGATCGACCTTTTCCTTCATGTCGCCGGGAAGGAAGCCCAGGCGTTCGCCCGCCTCGACCGCGGGGCGCGACAGGACGATCCGGTCGACCTGCCCGCCGATCAGGAAGGTCACGCCCACCGCCACGGCCAGATAGGTCTTGCCGGTGCCCGCAGGCCCGATGCCGAAGGCCAGTTCGTGGTCGAACAGGTTGGCGACATAGGTCTTCTGTGCCGCGGTGCGGGGTTCGACCGCCTTGCGCCGGGTGCGCAGCTCATACCGGCTGCCGGGGAACAGCTCGGCCTGTTCGGCCTCGCGGCCCACGGGGGCCACGCGCCCCATCCGCAGCGCGCCGTCGACATCGCCCGCCACCACCTGCCGCCCCGATTCGAGCCGCGCATACAGCCCCCGCAGGACCGAGGCCGCCTGTTCGCGCGCGCCCAGGTCGCCGATCACCGCCAGCCGGTTGCCCCTGCGCAGGATATGCACCCCGGTCTGGTGTTCGATCTGCGCCAGGTTGCGATCATATTCGCCGCACAGGTCGATCAGCAGCCGGTTGTCGGGAAATTCCAGAAGCGTTTCCACCATGTCTTCCGATCGGGACGGGGGGGTCAGCGCGCTGATGCCCAAGGACAGATCCTTTCCGTGATGTGGGGCAAGTGTGGGGCCGGTCGGGCGGCAGGGCAAGATGTTCCTGCCCTTTGCCGCCGTTTGCGGCAGCGCGGGTCGGGGCCGCCGCAAAGCACAAGGCCGCGGACGGTGCCGCGGCCTTGTGTCGGAATGGATCGGACGGCCCGCATCAGGGCAGCATGTCCGGGAAGCTGTTGGTGCGGTAGTCGTCGACCACATAGCCCGGCGGCACCAGCGTGTTGCAGACGGGCAGCCCGGTCTTGGGGTCGCGGCGGCGGATGGCGTAGCCCGCGGCCCCGTCGTCGATCAGCCAGTTCTGGCAGCCGTCGGGGTCATAGGCGATCGCCTCGGGCGATTCCTGCAGCGGCGTCTGGTCGAAGAAACTGGTGTCCTTGGCCTGGGCGATCAGCCGCGGTTCGCCGTTGGCGACGGCGTCGCCGCAGGCCGACAGCGCGGCCAGGATCAGCAGTCCGGTGGCGGATTTCATGAGATTGTTCATCTTACCACCTGTAGCACACGACTTCGACGCGACGGTTCTTCTGCATGTTGGCGGCCGAGGTGTTGGGCGCGACCGGCTCGCGTTCGCCAAAGCCGATTTCGCGTTCCACCATCGCGCCGACCGACCGGGCGACATCGGCAACGGCCTTGGCGCGGCGCTGCGACAGGGCGATGTTGTATTCGTCCGAGGCGCGGCTGTCGGTATGGCCATAGATCGCATAGCCAAAGGCGCCCGCCTTGCGGAAGAAGTCCTCGAGCCGGGCGCGGCCGGAGTGGGTCAGCCGGCTGCTGTCAGTGGCAAACAGAGTGTCGGTGTTTTCCACCAGGCAGGTGTTCTTCTTCAGGCAGACGGGCTTGCCGGTCTTGGGGTTGACCCGGTCGACCATGTAGCCCTCAAGCCCGCCGTCGGCCCACCAGTGCATGCAGCCATCGGGGTCGATCCAGATCCCCCAGTCGATCCGGCCGGTCGCCGGCGGGGGCGAGGCCTGGGCCATGGCCAGCGTCGGCAAACCGACCATCGCGGCAAGCGCAAGCCCGCCAATCCAGTTGCGAAGACTTCCCGACCCCACGCCTGACACGGCCGCCGCCCCCAATCACAAGTCAATATCTGTTGTATCGACAGATGACGCATACCAGATGCGGAAGTCCAGAAAAAAACGGGGACCGCGCCATGCTTTCGCCGCATTCGGTTTCCGCCGGCGGACCGATGCGGCGAGTCGGGTCGGATTGGTGTCGGGGCGGAAACGACGCCTAGCCCGCCAGCCGGGTTCCGGCCAGCGAATGCGGCGCGGTGGCGGCGATGCGCACGCGCACCAGGTCGCCCGGACGGCCCTGGGGGTCGACCACATGCACCGCGTGCAGATGGTCCGACTTGCCCACCATCTGCCCGGGCAGCCGGCCTGCGCGTTCATACAGCACGCCCACCTCGCGGCCCAGCATCGCCTCTTGCGCGGCCTGGGCCAGGGCGTTGATCAGCGCCTGCAGCCGCTGCAGCCGGTCGTCGGCCACCTCGGCCGGCAGGTCGGGCCTTTCGGCCGCGGGCGTGCCGGGCCGGGCAGAATACTTGAAGCTGTAGGCCGCACCGAACCCCACGGCCGAGATCAGGTCCAGCGTGGCCTGGAAATCGGCCTCGGTTTCACCCGGGAAGGCCACGATGAAATCCGAGGTCAGCAGAATGTCGGGCCGCGCGGCGCGGATACGCTCGACCAGGCGCAGATACTGGTCCGCGGTATGCTTGCGGTTCATCGCCTTCAGGATGCGGTCCGACCCCGACTGCACCGGCAGATGCAGATAGGGCATCAGCTTGGGCTGTTCGCCATGGGCCGCGATCAGGTCATCGGCCATGTCGTTGGGGTGGCTGGTGGTATAGCGGATGCGGGCCAGCCCCTCGATCCCCGCCAGTGCGCCGATCAGCCGCGCCAGCGACCAGGGCCCGTCGGGCCCCGCCCCGTGATAGGCGTTCACGTTCTGGCCCAGCAGCGTGATCTCGCGCACGCCGCGGCCCGCCAGATCGCGCGCCTCGTCCAGCAGGCGGTCGACCGGGCGGCTGACCTCGGCCCCGCGGGTATAGGGCACCACGCAGAAGGCGCAGAACTTGTCGCAGCCCTCCTGCACCGTCAGGAAGGCGGTGGGCCCCCGCGGCGCCTTGCGCGGCGGCAGGTGGTCGAACTTGGTTTCGGCCGGCATGTCGGTGTCAACCACCCGGCCCGGCGCCTGCACCAGTTCGGGCAGGCGGTGATAGCTTTGCGGCCCCACGACCAGATCGACCAGCGGCATGCGGCGCAGGATTTCCTCGCCCTCGGCCTGGGCCACGCAGCCTGCGACGCCGATCTTCAAATCGGGATTGGCCTGCTTCAGCGGCCGCAGCCGGCCCAGGTCGGAATAGACCTTTTCCGCCGCCTTTTCGCGGATGTGGCAGGTGTTCAGCAGGACCATGTCGGCGTCCTCGGCCGTCTCGGTCGTGACATAGCCCTGACCGGCCAGCGTCTCGGCCATCCGTTCGCTGTCATAGACGTTCATCTGGCAGCCGTAGGTCTTGATGAACAGCTTCTTCGGACCGGACATCCGCGCCCCCCTGTGTCCCGGGGGCAGGGCCCCGGCCGTGAACCGACATGCGGTGATACACCGCGCGGGGGCCGGCTTCAACGCCTGCAACGCCACCGCCTGCAACGCCACCGCTTGCATTGCCGCGGGGCTTCCCCGATCCTGCGGCCCGGACAGCGGCGGGACGGCAGCATGGACTACGGCGGCATGGCCGATTTTCTGGCGCGCGGCAGAGCGGCGCTTGCACGCGGGCCGGTCGCGCTGATCCTGGACGAGGACGGGGTCGAGCTGCCCTCGACCCTGCAGCACGCGCTGAAGACGGGCTTCCGGTCGGTGGTGCTGTTCACCGCCCCAGACCAGCCGCCCCTGCCCGACGACCTGGCCCCCCTGGTCCACCGCGTGCGCCACGACGTGCATGCCGAGGATGCACTGCGCACGGCCGTGAACCCGATCATCGCCGCGGCCCCGCCCGGCACCTGGTTCTATGCCGGCTACAACGCCGAATACCTGTTCCACCCCTTTTGCGAGACGCGCAACCTGCGCGAGATGCTGGCCTTCCATACCGAGGAACGGCGCGACGCGATGCTGGCCTATGTCGTCGACCTTTACGCCCCCGATCTGGCCGCAGCCCCCGACGCCGTGTCGCTGGCCCAGGCCCATATGGACCGGTCGGGCTATTACGCACTGGGCCGGCCGGACCCGGCCAATCACAACCACCCGCGCGACCGGCAGCTGGACTTCTTTGGCGGGCTGCGCTGGCGGTTCGAGGAACATGTCCCCCCGCACAAGCGCAAGATCGACCGCATCGCGCTGTTCCGCAGCAAGCCGGGGCTGAAGCTGAGGCCCGACTTCACCTTTACCGATGAGGAATACAACACCTACGCCTGCCCCTGGCACCACAACCTGACGGCGGCGGTCTGTTCCTTCCGCACGGCCAAGGCGCTGCGGCGCAACCCCGGCTCGCGCGAGGCGATCGGCACCTTCCTGTGGCACGGGTCGGTGCGGTTCGACTGGCACAGCCAGCAGCTGATGGACCTGGGCCTGATGGAGCCGGGCCAATGGTTCTGACCCCCTGCCCCCGTCGCGCCGGGGGGGCGCGATGACGGGCGCGATCACGGGCGCGCAGGATCTGGCGCAGGCGATCCTGGCGCGGCGGGGGCCGGGCCGGATGCTGGTGGCGCTGGCCGGGGCGCCCGGGGCGGGCAAGTCCACCCTGGCCGAGGCGACATGCGCCGCGCTGAACGACCACGCCCCGGGGCTGGCCGCGGTGATGCCGATGGACGGCTATCACCTGGACAATGCGGTGCTGGATGCCCGCGGCCTGCGCCCGCGCAAGGGGGCGCCGCAGACCTTTGACGTGGACGGGCTGGCGCGCGATCTGGCGCGGCTGCGCGCGGCCGACCGGCCGGTGATCCTGCCCGTCTTCGACCGCGACCTGGACCTCGCGCGCGCCGGCGCGCGCGAGGTGGCGCCCGAGGTTCCGGTGATCCTGGTCGAGGGGAACTACCTGCTGCTGGACCGCACGCCCTGGGCCGATCTGGCGCCGCTGTTCGACCTGACCGTGTTCCTGCAGGTGCCCGAGGCGGAACTGGAGCGCCGGCTGATCGCGCGCTGGCTGCACCACGGCCACGGGCCCGAGGCCGCCCGCGCCCGCGCCCTGGGCAACGACATCCCGAACGCGCGGCTGGTGGCCGCGGCGTCGCGGTCGGCCGACATCACGCTGGTCCAGGGCGGGGCCTGATCGGCCGCGCCCGGCGCCTCAGGGCCGGATCGTGCCGTCGCCGGTCACCAGATACTTGAAGCTGGTCAGCTGTTCGGCCCCCACCGGGCCGCGGGCATGCAGCTTGCCCGTGGCGATGCCGATTTCCGCGCCCATGCCGAATTCGCCGCCATCGGCGAACTGGGTGCTGGCGTTGCGCATCAGGATCGCGCTGTCCAGCCGTTCGAAGAAGCGTTCCGCGGTGGCGTCGTTCTCGGTCAGGATGCTTTCGGTATGGCTGGACCCGTAGCGGCGGATATGGGCGATCGCCTCGTCCACCCCGTCGACCAGTTTCGCCGCGATGATCATGTCCAGGAATTCGCGCCCGAAATCCTCGGGTGCCGCGGGCACGGTGCCGGGGATGTCCAGCAGCGCGCCGGTCGTGCGCACCTGGACGCCTGCGCGCAGCAGATCCTCGATCAGCACGCCGCCGTGGCGGTCATGAAAGCGGCGGTCGATCAGCAGGCATTCGGCCGCGCCGCAGATGCCCGTCCGCCGCGTCTTGGCGTTCAGCACCACTCGGCGGGCCTTGTCCGGATCGGCATCGCCATCGGCATAGACGTGGCAGATGCCCTCCAGATGGGCAAAGACCGGCACCCGCGCCTCGGCCTGCACCAGGCCGACCAGCCCCTTGCCGCCGCGCGGCACGATCACGTCGATATGCTGCACCGCGGTCAGCATGGCCTCGACCATGGCGCGGTCGCGCGTGGGGATGCGCTGGATCGCCGCCGCGGGCAGGTTGGCCTGCGCCAGGCCCGCCAGAAGCGCGTCATGGATCGCGCCCGAGGTGGCAAAGCTTTCCGACCCGCAGCGCAGGATCACCGCATTGCCCGCCTTCAGGCACAGCGCCCCCGCATCGGCGGTGACATTGGGCCGGCTTTCGTAGATCACCCCCACCACGCCCAGCGGCGTGGCCACGCGGCGGATGCGCAGCCCGTTGGGCCGCGTCCAGTCGGCCAGCACGCGGCCCACCGGATCGGCCTGGGCCGCGACCGACCGCAGGCCGTCGACGATGCCGGCCAGCCGCCCCTCGTCCAGGCGCAGACGGTCCAGCATGGCGGCCGACAGGCCCTTCTGCGTGCCGGCCTCCATGTCCTGGAGGTTGGCGTCCAGGATCGCCTGGCGGGACTGCCACACGGCTTCGGCCGCCGTGGTCAGCGCGGAGGCCTTCTGTTCTGCGGGGGCATAGGCCAGTTCGGCCGCCGCCGCACGGGCGCGGGCGCCGATCTCGGCCATCAGGTCGCGGGGGGTTGCGTCGATCATCCGTCCTCTCCTGCCAGGACCCGCCCGGGGTCGCCGCCGGTTCCTGGACAGGAACCGGCCCGAAATCTTGCAAGATTTCGGGCGCTATACCACCATGTCGTCGCGATGCACCAGCGCGGCGCGGCCGGGATAGCCCAGGATCCCCTCGATCTCGGCCGACCGGTGGCCGGCGATCGCGCGCGCCTCGGCCGCGGTATAGCGGATCAGGCCCTTGCCCAGCACCTCGGCCGCGGGGCCCAGGATCGCGACCGGATCGCCCCGGCCGAACTGGCCCGCCACCTGGGTGACCCCCGCGGGCAGCAGCGACTTGCCGCCGCGCAGGGCCGCCACGGCGCCGGCATCCACCGTCACCTCGCCGCGCGGCTTCATCGCCGCGATCCAGCGCTTGCGCGCGACCTGGGGGTCGGCCTGGGGGATGAACCAGGTGCGGTTCGCCCCCTGGGCCAGCGCGGTCAGCGGCCGGGGGGGCGAGCCCTCCATGATCGCCATGGCGCAGCCGCCGGCCACCGCCGTCTTGGCCGCCATCAGCTTGGTCTTCATCCCGCCCTTGGACAGGCCGCTGATCGGGCCGCCGGCCATCGCCTCGATCTGCGGGGTGATCTGTTCGACCAGGTCGAAGCGGACGGCGGTCGGGTCTTCCTTGGGGTTGGCGGAATAGAACCCGTCCACGTCCGACAACAGGATCAGCTGGTCGGCCCCCACCGTCACCGCGATCTGGGCGGCCAGCCGGTCGTTGTCGCCAAAGCGGATTTCGTCCGTGGCCACGGTGTCGTTTTCGTTCACGATGGGCACCACGCCCAGCGCCAGCAGCGTTTCCATCGTGGCGCGGCTGTTCAGATAGCGGCGGCGGTCCTCGGTATCTTCCAGCGTCACCAGCACCTGGCCGGTAGTGATGCCGTGGGGGGACAGCACCTCTTCATAGGCGCGGGCCAGGCGGATCTGGCCCACCGCGGCCGCGGCCTGGGCCTGTTCCAGCGGCAGCGCGCCGTCCGGCAGGCCCAGCACCTTGCGCCCCAGCGCGATCGACCCCGAGGAGACCAGCACCACATCGGCCCCGCGCGCCTTGACCTGCGCCACATCGGCCGCCAGCCCCGCCAGCCATTCGGTGCGCAGCCCGCTGGCGCGGTCGACCAGCAGGGCCGAGCCGATCTTGACCACCAGCCGGCGCGCGGCGGTGATGTCGGGGGCGGTCAGGGGTGCCAAGGCTCGTCGCTTTCGGGTTCGGGCGTCTCGCCCTTGATGGTGGCATGGATGGCGCGCAGCACTGCCGGCAGGCCCTTGCCCGTCGCGCCCGAGATCGCGAACACCGGCGCCCCGCTGGCGCGGGCCAGCGCGCGCTTGCGGTCCGACAGCGTCTTGGCATCCAGCGCGTCGATCTTGTTGATCGCCACGATCCGCGGCTTGTCGGCCAGCAAGTCGGAATAGGCCTCAAGCTCGGTCACGATGGTGCGGTAGTCCTTCGTGATGGTCGACGACGTGCCGTCCGCCAGGTGCAGCAGCACCTTGCAGCGTTCCACATGCGCCAGGAACTGGTCGCCCAGACCGCGGCCCTCGGACGCGCCCTCGATCAGGCCGGGGATGTCGGCCATGACGAATTCGTGCCCGTCGATGCCCACGACGCCCAGGTTGGGCACCAGCGTGGTAAAGGGATAGTCGGCGATCTTGGGCCGCGCGTTCGACACGGCGGCAAGGAACGTCGACTTGCCCGCATTGGGCAGACCCACCAGCCCGGCATCGGCGATCAGCTTCAGCCGCAGCCAGATCGTGCGTTCCACCCCCGGCTGGCCGGGGTTCGCCCGGCCCGGCGCGCGGTTGGTCGAGGACTTGAACCGCAGGTTGCCCCAGCCGCCGTTGCCGCCCTGGGCCAGCAGCACCCGCTGGCCGGGATAGGTCAGGTCGGCCAGGACGGTTTCCTCATCCTCGTCCAGGATCTCGGTCCCGAGGGGGACCTTCAGCACCACGTCGTCGGCGGTCTTGCCGGTGCGCTGGCTGCCCATGCCGGGCTGGCCGTTCTTCGCGAAGAAGTGCTGCTGATAGCGATAGTCGATCAGGGTGTTCAGGCCTTCGACCGCCTCGGCCCAGACCGACCCGCCGTTGCCGCCGTCGCCGCCATCGGGGCCGCCGAATTCCACGAACTTCTCGCGCCGGAACGACACGCAGCCCGCCCCGCCACCGCCCGAACGGATGTAGACCTTGGCCAGGTCGAGGAACTTCATCGCAGCCACCCCGTGAGGTTGCGCCGGACGATGCGCCAAGGCCCGCCCGGGATCAAGCGGCGGCAGGTATCACGGCGTGGGCCGGTCGTCCAGCCGCAACTCCATCAGCGTCAGGTCCAGCCAGCGGCCGAACTTCTGGCCCACCTGATCCATCGTGCCCACGGCACGGAAGCCCAGCGCGCGGTGCAGCGCGATCGACGGGGTGTTGCCCGCCTCGATCGCGGCCACCATCACATGCAGCCCCTGCGCGCGCGCCCGGTCGATCAGCGCGGCCAACAGCGCCCGGCCCAGCCCCCGGCCCTGGGCGCCCGGGGCCACATAGACCGAATGTTCCACCGTGCCGCGGAACCCGTCAAAGGCGCGAAAGTCGCCATAGCTGGCATAGCCCAGCACCGCGTCCCCAGCCCCGGCCACCAGCACGGGAAAGCCGCGCCCGATGCGCGCGGCATGCCAGGCGCGGCGGTTGTCCAGATCGACCTCGGCGTCGTTCCAGATCGCCGTCGTGTGCCGGACAGCGTGGTTGTAGATGTCGCGGATCGCCGGCAGGTCGGCATCGGTCGCGTCACGGATCATCGGGCACCTGTCGCGGGGTTGGGCCGCCGCATCCACCGGCCCGGGGCGGGCGCGGCCCGCGCGGCCGAGGTCAGCATCGCCCCGCCGATATCGCAAAACCCGCAGGCCGTCAGCACCCGCAGACTGGCCGGATTGTCGTCGAACACGCCTGCGCGCAGGGCGGGCGGGTCGAAGCGGTCGAAGAGAAAGGTGCAGAAGGCGCCCAGAACCTCGGCCCCCAGCCCCTGCCCGCGATGGGCGGGCGCCAGGGCATAGAAGACCTGGGGTTCGGGGTCGTCGGAACAGCCGATCCAGCCGGCCAGGTCGCCGCCCGCCTCGAGCCCCAGGCGAAAGCCGGGCCGGCCGGTCCAGGCGCAGCCCTGCAGGAAGGTGGCGGCCGCCGCCAGCGTCCAGTCGGGCGGAAACAGGAACAGCATCCGCCCCGTATCCGCCCGCGTGACCAGCGCGTGAAAGGCCGGCGCATCGGCCGGCCCCAGCGGGCGCAGCCGGGCGCGCGGCGTGGCCAGCCCCGGCCAGGGCGGCATCAGTCCAGCTTGCGCAGATAGGTCCAGGTCGGCACCCGCGCGCCCCGCGCGACGCTGAAGCTCTCGGCATCGCCGAGATAGGTGAAGCCCGCGTTCGTCAGCACCCGCGCCGACCCCGGATTGTCCTGAAAGACCTGGGCAAAGATCGTGCGGTTGCGCTGGGGATTGGCCTCGATCAGGGCGCGCACCGCGTCCGAGGCGATGCCCATGTTCCAGAAGGCCGGTGCGACCCAGTAGCCGATTTCCGACTGGCCGCGGTCCATCCGTTTCAGGCTGATGACGCCCAGCACCTCGGGCAGGTTGCCGACGGTGCCGTCCATGACCCAGATGTCCTCATCCGCGCTGCCGCGGATGGCGCGGTCGACAAAGGCCTCGGCCGCGCCGGGCGGCAGCGGATGGGGGATCGACCGCGTCGCCTCGGCCACGCGGCGGTCGCCGGCGTAAAGGCGGAACAGCCCCGCATCGGACCGGCGCAGGGGGCGCAGCACGAAGCGGCCTGCGGCGATCTGGCCCGCGGCAGCGGTGGCAATCATGTCGAGCGTCATGGCTCCCCTCCTTCGAAGCGCATGCCCGGGAACGTCCCGGGGGGGATACTGGCCACAACCTGCGGTCTGGGCGCATCCCCCAAGGTTCCTCCTACCCCGGAAAGATGGCGGTCCCGTGTCGTCCCTGCAAGGCGGGCCCGGAAACGGATCGGGGGACCGGCGTCTCCGCCGATCCCCCGTCTACAAGCTGGCCTGTAAACCCGGGTTACTCGGCGGCCTTCACCTCGGGCAGGACCGAAATGAAGGTGCGGCCCTTGAGGCCCTTCTTGAAGGTCACCCGGCCTTCGGTCACGGCAAAGATCGTGTGATCGGTGCCCATGCCCACGCCTTCGCCCGGGAACCAGGTGGTCCCGCGCTGGCGCACGATGATGTTGCCCGGGGCGGCCAGCTGGCCGCCATAGAGTTTCACGCCCAGACGGCGGCCGGCCGAGTCGCGGCCGTTGCGGGACGAACCGCCTGCCTTCTTGTGTGCCATGGGGGATTACTCCTTCGACTCGTGGGCGGCACGGCGCGCGGCGGCGGTGCCGGTGGCGGGGGCCACGCCCGAGGCTTCGGCCCCGGTGGCCAGGATGTCGGTCACGCGGACCAGGGTCAGCTTCTGCCGATGCCCGCGGATGCGCTGCGACGAATGCTTGCGGCGACGCTTGTGATAGCTGATCACCTTGTCGGCCTTGATCTGGTCGATCACCTCGGCCTGAACGGCCGCACCGGCGACCAGCGGGCTGCCGACGGTGACGCTGTCGCCGCCGACCATCAGGATGTCGTTGAACTGGATCTTGTCGCCCGCGGCGGCATCCAGCTTTTCCACGCGCAGGACGTCGCCGGCCTGCACCTTGTATTGCTTGCCGCCCGTCTTGAGGACCGCGAACATGGTCGTTTCCTTTTCTTCCCCGCGTCCTGCGGCCCCGGGGATCAGCCCGGCGTTTGGTGCCTGTGGACAGCGCGCCCGCATCGGGCGTCATGAACGAAAACCCGCGCAGGAAGACCCGGCACGGGATGATGCCGTATCAATCAACCGCTGCCGCGAGTCAAGCCCCCGGGGTCACGGATGGGGTCACAGATCCTGCCCCGCCAGCACGCCCGCGGCCGCGCGGCCCAGATCGTGCGAGACCCGCGCAAAGACCTGGCCGAAGGCGCCGAAGATCGCCCGGTTCAGCCGCTGGCCCGCATCGGATTCGCTGAACGCCAGATAGGCGTCGAAATCGGCCCGCGGCAGCGGCGAATAGGCCAGCGACAGGAAGGGGAACAGCCAGTCCACCGTCTCGGCGCGGATGTCGTCCTCTTGCGACCAGACCTCGGCCAGCATGTCCTCCTCGGGCATGGCCGTGCCGAAGGCGCCGGCCTCGGACATGCCGCGGTAGAAGGCCAGGTTCGCGTTCAGCGCCCCGATCACGTTCGATTCGACCAGATCGTTGACCTCGGCAAAGCGCTGCAGGTCGTCCAGCAGGGGATCGCGATCCTCGCGCATCCGGTCCAGCGTCAGCCTCGCCGCATCCTCGACCGCAGGGTCGAGCAGGGCGCGCCGGGCCTCGATCTCCAGCACGATGGTCCGCTGGCCCTGGTCCGACCCCAGGAAGGCGGCGATCGCCTCGGTCTCGGGGCCGTCGGCGGGCAGTTCGGCGGCAAAGGCCTGGTCGAACTGCCGGCGCAGCGTGTCGGGGTCGTAGATCAGCTCGACCATCCGGTCCCAGCGCGCACCGCCCGCGCCCCCCAGCAGCTCGGCCTGCAGATCCTTGCCATAGGCGATGCCCTCCTGGCGCAGGACATCCATCAACTCGCCCATGCGCAGCAGCTCGGCAATCCGCGCGGCATCGGCCGCCTGCGCGGGCAGGGCGGCCGGAAGGACAAGCGCCAGGGCCAGGGCGACAGGACGCAGCAGCATCGGGGAACCTTTCGAGAGCGGATGTCCCAGACAGGTAGTGTCTGCGCCGCCGCCTGCCAAGGCAAGGTCACGGATTCGCGCCCGACAGGGCCCGACCTGGCGGCCGCGGCGGCGCGAATTCGGGGGTTGCAAGCCCTGCACCGGTCGGCTACACGCCCCCCCATGACGACCCCTGACGCGGAGAGGTGCCGGAGTGGTCGATCGGGGCGGTCTCGAAAACCGTTGACCCTTCACGGGGTCCGTGGGTTCGAATCCCACCCTCTCCGCCATATCCTGCAACAGGTTGCGTGACAGTTCGGGAACCAGGTGTGCGCCTGCGGCGGATGGGCTGCGGGGGCGCCGGCATTGGGGCATGTCGTGGCGGGCGGGGTCCTGCCGGGCGGGGTTGCACCGCGCCCCCTGTTCGGCGCGCGCGTCAGGCGTTATATGGGCGCGCATGACCCAGAACCCCCCCAGCCTTCGCCCCGACCTTGCCCGCGCCCTGATCCCCGACGACCGTCGGGCCGGCCAGCCCACGATCGGCATGGTCAGCCTGGGCTGTCCCAAGGCGCTGGTCGACAGCGAACGCATCCTGACCCGGCTGCGGGCCGAGGGCTATGCGATCAGCCCCGACTACCAGGGCGCGGATGCGGTGATCGTGAACACCTGCGGCTTTCTCGATTCGGCCAAGGCCGAAAGCCTGGACGCCATCGGCGAGGCGCTGCGCGAGAACGGCCGGGTGATCGTCACCGGCTGCCTGGGGGCCGAGCCCGACTACATCACCGGCGCGCATCCGCGCGTGCTGGCCGTCACCGGCCCGCATCAGTACGAACAGGTGCTGGATGCGGTGCATGCCGCCGTACCGCCCGCGCCCGACCCGTTCATCGACCTGCTGCCCGCGACCGGCGTCAGGCTGACGCCGCGGCACTACAGCTATCTGAAGATCGCCGAGGGCTGCGATCACAAGTGCCGGTTCTGCATCATCCCCGACATGCGCGGCCGGCTGGTCAGCCGCCCCGCCCGCGCCGTGCTGCGCGAGGCCGAGCGCCTGGTCGAGGCCGGGGTCAAGGAGCTGCTGGTGATCAGCCAGGACACCAGCGCCTATGGCACCGACTGGAAGGACCGCGAGACGAAGTTCCCCATCGTGCCCTTGGCGCGCGACCTGGGCAGCCTGGGGGTCTGGGTGCGGCTGCACTATGTCTATCCCTACCCGCATGTGCGCGAGCTGAACCCTCTGATGGCCGGGGGGCAGATCCTGCCCTATCTGGACATTCCCTTCCAGCATGCCCATCCCGAGGTGCTGAAACGCATGGCCCGCCCCGCCGCCGCCGCCCGCACCCTGGACGAGATCGCCGCCTGGCGCCGCGACTGCCCCGACATCGTGCTGCGGTCGACCTTCATCGTGGGCTTCCCGGGCGAGACCGAGGCCGAGTTCCAGACCCTGCTGGACTGGCTGGACGAGGCGCAGCTGGACCGCGTGGGCTGCTTCAAATACGAAAACGTGGCCGGCGCGCGGTCGAACGCCCTGCCCGACCATGTGCCCGAAGAGGTCAAGCAGGACCGCTGGGACAGGTTCATGGAAAAGGCGCAGGCGATCTCGGCCGCAAAGCTGGAGGCGCGGGTGGGCCAGCGGCTGCAGGTGCTGGTCGATGCGATCGACGAGGACGGCGCGACCTGCCGCACCATGGGCGATGCGCCCGAGATCGACGGGCATCTGTATATCGACGAAGGGTTCGAGGGGCTGGAACCGGGCGATCTGGTGACCGTCGAGGTCGAGGAGGCGGGCGACTACGACCTGTGGGGGCGGCGCCTGGAGGCGTGAGCCGGCGGCACGGGCCGAGGGGCGGGGGGCCGTCTGCCCCCCGGGCCCCCCGAGGGTATTTGGGTCAAGAGGAAGGGGCAGGTCCGGCTCTGGGTGCGGGGTCCGCGGTCAGGGCAGGATGCGGAACTGCTTGTCGCGCCCCTTGTGGCCGCGGATCAGGGAAAGCCGCGAGGGGGCGATGCCCAGGGCTGCGGCCAGCAGGCGGGTGACCTCGCGGTTGGCCTTGCCGTCCTCGGGCACGCAGGTGACGCTGATGCGGATCGTGCCGGCCTCATGCGTCACGGCATTGCGCGACGCGCGCGGGGTGACGCGCACGGCGAGGGTTGTGCCGGGAACGGCAAGGGCGGAAAGATCGGGCATCGAGCCCCGTTCTGCCACGGCGCCGGGCGGCGGGAAAGACCGGAGGAGCCGCCATGAGCACTGCCCTGCTGACCGACGAACGCTGCTTCTGGCATGGCGGGGGGAATTATGCCTTTACCCTGCCCGTGGGCGGGCTGGTGCAGCCCGGTGCCGGCCTGCCCGAGACGCCCGAGACCAAGCGGCGGCTGCGCAACCTGATCGAGGTCACGGGGCTGGCGCGCGACCTGGCCGTGCAGACCGCCGCCCCGGCCGGCCGGGACGACCTGGCGCGGGTGCATCCCGAGTCCTATCTGCGCGCGTTCCGCGACCTGTCCGAGGCGGGCGGCGGCGAGCTGGGGCCGCGCGCGCCCTTTGGCCCCGGCGGGTTCGAGATCGCGGCCCTGTCGGCGGGGCTGGCGCGGGCCGCGCTGTTCGAGGTGCTGCAGAGCCGGGCGCGCAATGCCTATGCCCTGTGCCGGCCGCCCGGCCACCATTGCCTGCCCGACCGGCCGAACGGGTTCTGCCTGCTGGCCAATATCGCCATCGCGATCCGCGCGGCGCAGGCGGCGGGGCTCTTGGGCCGTGTGGCGGTCGTCGACTGGGATGTGCATCACGGCAACGGGACCGAGGCGATCTTCTGGGACGATCCCGAGGTGCTGACGATCAGCCTGCATCAGGACCGCAACTATCCCACCGACACCGGCGGGGCGGCGGCGCGGGGGGCCCGCGGGCGCCGGGCAGCAACATCAACGTGCCGCTGCCGCCGGGCACGGGGCATCGCGGCTATCTGGCGGCGATGGACCGGATCGTGCTGCCCGCGCTCTATCGGTTCGCGCCCGAGGCGATCGTGGTGGCCTGCGGCTATGACGCCTCGGCCGTCGATCCGCTGGGGCGGATGCTGGCCACGGCCGAGACGTTCCGGCTGATGACGCGGGGCGTGCTGCGCGCGGCCGAGGATCTGTGCGCGGGCCAGGTCGTGCTGGTACACGAGGGCGGCTATTCCGAGGTGCATGTGCCCTTTTGCGGGCATGCCGTGCTGGAGGAGATGTCGGGCAGCGCGATCCGCGCCCCCGATCCGCTGGCCGCAACGCTGGCCGCCCGCCAGCCCGATGCGCGGTTCGACGCCTTTGCCGGGGCCTGGATCGACGATCTGGCCCGGCAGTTCGGCGCCTGAGATGGCGCTTGACCCGGCGGCGCGGATGGCAACATTGGGGCCGAGCCTGACCGGAGCCTGCGCGCCATGTCCGACGCCTTCGACTTTCTTGCCGCCCGCCGATCGGTGCCGCACCGGATGCTGCGGGCCCCGGTGCCCGACCGGGCCGAGCTGGAGCGCATCCTGACCGTGGCGCTGCGCGTGCCCGACCATGGCAAGCTGGAACCCTGGCGGCTGGTGGTGATCGGGCCTGCGGCGATGCCGCGGCTGGCCGATCTGGCCGAGGCGCGCGCCCGCGCGACCGGCGGCGATGACAAGCGCATCGCCAAGGGCCGCGGCCAGTATGACACGGGCCGGCTGGCGGTGGCGGTGATTTCGACACCCGTCACGCATCCCAGGATCCCCGAGATCGAACAGATCCTGTCGGCCGGGGCGCTGTGCATGGCGCTGGTGACCGCCGCCACGGCGGCGGGCTGGGGCGCCTGCTGGCTGACCGGCTGGCCCGCGCACGACCCCGACTTTGCCGCCCAGGCCTTTGGTTGCACCCCGTCGGAGCGGGTGGCCGGCCTCATCCACATCGGCAGCCGACCCGAGGCGCCGCTACCCCCCGACCGGCCGCGCCCCGACCCGGCCGCGCGCGTGCGCTGGCTGGACGCATGACCCTGACCGCCTTCCTGCGCGCGCTGGCGCAGCTGCCCGACCGGCGGTTCCGCCGTGTGCTGGGGCTGGGGGTGGCGCTGACGCTGGCGCTGCTGGTGGCGGTCTATGCGCTGGTGCTGTGGGCGATCCAGGCGCTGACGGGGGATACGGTGACGATCCCCGGGGTCGGGCCGGTGGGCGGGCTGGACACGCTGCTGTCGCTGGGCTCGGCGATCCTGATGCTGGTGCTCAGCGTGGTGCTGATGGTGCCCGTGGCCTCGGCCTTCATGGGGCTGTTTCTGGAAGACGTGGCCCAGGCGGTCGAGGATCGGTATTACCCCGGCCTGCCCCCTGTCCCGCGGCTGCCGCTGGGCGACGTGCTGATCGACACGGCAAATGCCTTTGGCCTGGTGCTGGCGGTGAACGTGCTGGCGCTGCTGGCGCTGGTCCTGGCCCCGCCGGTGGCGCCCTTGGTGTTCTGGGGGCTGAACGGGCTGGTGCTGGGGCGCGAATACTTCACCCTGGCCGCGATGCGCCGGCTGGGTCGCGACGGGGCGCGCCGCCTGCGCCGGCGTCACCGCGGCCGGATCTGGCTGGCCGGGACGCTGATGGCCGCACCCCTGTCGGTGCCGGTGGTGAACCTGCTGGTGCCGCTGCTGGGGGCTGCGACCTTCACTCACCTGTTCCATCGGCTGCACTCGGCGGACCCATCCGGCCCGCCCAGTCGAAATCGCGCACGCTGATCCAGCCCGACAGGATGATCGCGCACAGCACCGCCCAGATCGCGGTGCCCCAGAGCGTGGTGATCCAGGCCTTGCGGCGCACGATTTCATCCGCCGGGGCGCCCGCGGGCGTGCCGGGCACCACGCGGCCGGCATCGCCCTGGGTCTGCAGCCGCAGCGGCAGCACCACGAAGAAGGTCATGAACCAGCAGACGGCATACAGCACCAAGGCCGCGGTGATCGTCATCAGACCTGCTCCAGCTCGACCAGACAGCCGTTGAAGTCCTTGGGGTGCAGGAACAGCACCGGCTTGCCATGCGCGCCGATCTTCGGCTCGCCCGTGCCCAGCACGCGGGCACCCGCGGCCTTCAGCCGGTCGCGGGCGTCCAGGATGTCTTCCACCTCATAGCAGATGTGGTGGATGCCACCGGCGGGGTTCTTCTCCAGAAACCCGGCGATCGGGGAATTCTCGCCCAGCGGATGCAGCAGTTCGATCTTGGTGTTCGGAAGGTCGATGAAGACGACCGTCACGCCGTGGTCGGGTTCGTCCTGCGGCGGCCGGACCTGGGCGCCCAGGGTGCCGCGGTATTGTTCGGCCGCCGCGGCCAGGTCGGGGACGGCAATGGCGACATGGTTCAGACGGCCGATCATGGCAGGCTCCGCAATGAATTCCCGCCCCCGTTATGGGGGCAGCCCGCCCGTCCGACAAGGGCCGGCACCGACCGGCGGCGCTAACCGGGCGTTAAGCGCCATCGGCTGCACTGGGCACAGCCGATTCCGCCCCCAGGGTGCCCCATGCCG